>NZ_JAHLQZ010000339.1:0-2332 GCF_018919505.1 Citrobacter sp. S55_ASV_140 | reverse complement strand
GGTACTGGACTGATCCCTTGGCACTGAAAATAACGTTCCTCTTTAAGAATAAAATCTTTAGTTTCAGAGTCAATACTCCCATAAATAATATAATGATGTTCCCAACTGCTATTTTTAGTCATTGCTTTCACAGACTCGATAAAACCCTCTTTTTTACCTTTATATTTTTCATACTCTGATGTACGGCTTTTCGCATTTCTTTTAAATTCAATAATAAAATAGCGATTCCTCGAAGATACTATCGCATCGCCTATTACTTCTGGATCACCTGCAAGAGGAGAGAGTAAGTCTATTCCCCAGTGTTCTTTCGCTGAAAAAACAAATTTGTATTCAACTGTTTTTTCAAACCAAATAAAATTGCTCATTAAATATCCTTAAGTGAAAATGCTAAATATTATGACAATAGGTCCACCGAAAATATTTACTTTAATTAAAAGTTTATACTCCATCTAATGAAGCTTCCCTGAGTATTCTGACATCTCGATTATCAGGACCAGTATACACATAAATTCTCTTATACCCTCAGGAAATGCCTCGCTCTACCAGCCATCTGTCTACTCCGCAGCGGCCGGGAAGTTTCAGCTGATTACATGGAATTGAACCGCATCGGTAGCGTTGTTAGCCGCCCATCCTGACCAACCTCCCAGGTACGAGCAATCCTTTTGCAGGCATACTAAAAGCATCACACTACACGTCAGAGGCATCATGCGCGTAATCCAAAGCGTCCTGCAAGGACCAGTCGTTCACTGGATATTGAGCTGCCGTGTTTGTGTAGTCACTGTAGTTGCTTCAACGGATAAGAATTGGAGCTGCTGGAACCGTCGCTGTAGGCCTCAGTAATAATGATTTTTTTCCCCTCAACAGCATATCTGACCGTGCTGTCAGCAGGATCATCACGCCAGCGACCGGTACTGTCAGGATTGTCAGATGCCCACATCACTTGATTGCCGATAAGTTTGCACTTGATGGCCCAGCGGGTGCCATCGTTCTGTCGGATATAATGTACGTAAGCAATACCTGACTCGACTTTATCCAGCTGCATGATTTTGAGATCACGGCCGAACATTGCCGCAGAAGCAGCCTTGCAAACCTGCCCCACCGTCACTTCAGAAGCCAGTACCGGCGCAGCAAACACGAGCGGAACAAGAAGCAGGAGTTTCTTCATACGGATCCATCCCTTTTAGTTATGTTCATGAATAATGATTATCGTATTTTTCGGCAGCCTGAAGCATTTCTTGACGAGTATTTCGCGTTAGGATGACAGGACTAACTAATAAAATCCCTGGCGCAATCTCAAGCACTCCCTGACGGTTAGCCCTGCTCCTGCTGTAGATCCTCAGCGTAGTACGCGAACAAAACATCGGGCATGAGGCCGGTTTTCTCTATGGTTACCAGAACGGACCGCGTTGAAACCTCGGAAGTGACCTTCATCGCCTCATCACGAATTTGAACATACGCAGGGTCTTCACGGGGCACAAAAGGCTCCAGGAGGTGGGCAATGGCCTTACCATTAACAGAAAGGCTGAACGTGCCAGCGGCACGATCCACATTCCAGATGTAGATGAGCGGCCATAAACCCAGCTCGTCGCATTCGGCCTCACTGCGGAGCCCCGGCAGGTACACGGGCATCGACAGCTTTTCATCACTCAGCGTCAGCGCGATAAACTGTTTTGCCGTCAGCCAGGGGCCTTGACCAGGCTCAGCATCAGGTTTTTTCTTTTTAAAGAATCCGAACATGGTGATTTCCTTATAGATGACAAATCTCTACGCAATCCTTAATGACTCTTAGGTATCTGTTAAACCCGTGACGATTCAACTTTTCATACGGTTGAGGCAAGAAAAAATTCGTTATCAACAAGGGGCTGCAACACGTGATTACCCACGTATTTGATTGAAACGTTGCTAGTCTACCTCAATGCTCATCAACGGGGCTGATTATCAGGAGTGTAGCTTCAACCATTTTACAAGCTCGTCATCTTTTGTAACCATCCCACCATTACCAAGCTTTCCATTGATTTCATTTATTTTCGCTTGCTTAGTCACCCTGTAGGTTGGTTCTAAATTTTTAAGCATAGTTTCATACATATGGTGATACCGTATGAATGCTTCTTCAGGGGAGCTCACTTTTGGCAATGTTGACGCCATGTAGAACATTGCGTTGATAGTCCCTCTTAGATAATGTTCCAGGTTCGCTGTAAGAAAATCAATGTACATGCTTGATTCAGCATTGTGAACAATAGAATTCCTGAGAATATATAACCTGTGGAGTTGAAGCGTGACTTTGTCAGCGTGCTTAATTATTTTTTTCGCCATTTCACGATGATCATTACAT
>NZ_JAHLQZ010000338.1:0-2339 GCF_018919505.1 Citrobacter sp. S55_ASV_140 | reverse complement strand
GCTTAAAGCGGGGCATTTTTTTTAGCTTGTTCTGTTTTTAATCAATTATCCCGCCTGTTTTATGTGACAAACCGTCATCTTCAGCTACTGTTTTCAGTGTCATAAAAAGAAAATTTTGCCGAAATATGATTGTCACATAATCGATTAACCTTCTGTTTTTATACTGTTTTTAATTGTTCCTGACGCATTATTTTTTATTGTCATAAAACTGTCATATTTCGTACATTTAACTGTCACCTGTTTGTCCTATTTTGCTCACAGTAGCAACTCAAACAACAATTTACGAAAACCGTGCAGGAGACATTATGAAAGTTATGCGTACCACTGTCGCAACTGTTGTCGCCGCGACCTTATCCATGAGCGCGTTCTCTGCCTTTGCCGCAGCGAGCCTGACAGGTGCAGGTGCAACTTTTCCTGCGCCAGTGTATGCCAAATGGGCAGATACCTATCAGAAAGAGACTGGTAGCAAAGTAAACTACCAGGGTATCGGCTCCTCCGGTGGTGTAAAACAAATCACTGCGAATACCGTTGATTTCGGTGCCTCAGATGCGCCGCTGTCTGACGAAAAACTCAATCAAGAAGGCTTGTTCCAGTTCCCGACCGTGATCGGCGGTGTGGTGCTGGCGGTGAATATCCCTGGCCTGAAATCCGGCGAGCTGGTGCTTGACGGTAAAACGCTGGGCGACATCTACCTGGGTAAAATTAAGAAGTGGGATGATGAAGCCATCACCAAACTGAACCCAGGTCTGAAACTGCCTTCGCAGAACATTGCCGTTGTGCGTCGTGCTGACGGTTCCGGTACTTCCTTCGTCTTCACCAGCTACCTGGCAAAAGTGAACGAAGAGTGGAAATCTAAAATTGGTTCCGGTTCTACCGTTAACTGGCCGACCGGTCTGGGCGGTAAAGGTAACGACGGTATCGCCGCATTCGTCCAACGTCTGCCTGGTTCAATCGGCTACGTTGAGTACGCTTACGCTAAGCAGAACAATCTGGCGTACACCAGGCTGGTCTCTGCTGATGGCAAACCGGTAAGCCCGACCGAAGAGAACTTTGCTAACGCCGCGAAAGGCGCTGACTGGAGCAAAACCTTCGCTCAGGATCTAACCAACCAGAAAGGTGACGATGCGTGGCCAATCACTTCCACCACCTTCATCCTGGTACATAAAGAGCAGAAGAAACCTGAGCAGGGCGCTGAAGTGCTGAAGTTCTTCGACTGGGCGTACAAAAATGGCGGCAAACAGGCTAATGACCTGGATTATGCCAGCCTGCCGGACAGCGTGGTTGAGCAGGTTCGTGCTGCATGGAAAACCAACGTGAAAGACAGCAGCGGTAAAGCGCTGTACTAATAGAATATCTTTGACGAATTGGCGGATGGCGCTACGCTTATCCGCCCTACGGTTTCTACCGTAGGCCCTGGGTGTAGGCCGGATAAGCGTAGCGCTATCCGGCATGGGCAACTTAGTAAACGCGTTTAACTTAAAGAGTGATTTATGGCTGCAACAAAGCCTGCTTTTAACCCACCGGGTAAAAAGGGTGACATGATATTCAGCGCGCTGGTAAAACTGGCTGCGCTGATTGTGCTATTGATGTTGGGTGGCATCATTGTCTCTCTGGTTATCTCCTCCTGGCCAAGCATTCAGAAATTTGGTTTCTCCTTCCTGTGGACTAAAGAATGGGATGCGCCAAATGATATCTACGGTGCATTAGTCCCGATTTACGGTACGCTGGTTACTTCGCTTATCGCACTGCTGATTGCCGTTCCGGTGAGTTTCGGCATTGCTTTGTTCCTGACTGAACTTGCGCCCGGCTGGCTGCGTCGCCCGCTGGGTATCGCTATTGAGCTGCTGGCGGCAATTCCAAGTATCGTGTACGGCATGTGGGGCCTGTTTATCTTTGCTCCGTTGTTTGCGACTTATTTCCAGGAACCGGTCGGTAACATCCTTTCCAACATTCCGTTTGTTGGCGCGTTGTTTGCTGGTCCGGCGTTTGGTATTGGGATTCTGGCTGCGGGCGTGATCCTCGCCATTATGATTATTCCTTACATTGCGGCGGTTATGCGCGATGTGTTCGAACAAACGCCGGTGCTGATGAAAGAGTCAGCCTACGGCATCGGTTGTACCACCTGGGAAGTTATCTGGCGCATCGTCCTCCCGTTCACCAAAAATGGCGTGATCGGCGGCGTGATGTTGGGTCTGGGTCGCGCACTTGGCGAGACCATGGCGGTGACCTTTATCATCGGTAACACCTATCAGCTCGACAGTGCATCGCTGTATATGCCGGGCAACAGTATTACCTCTGCGTTGGCGAATGAATTTGCCGAAGCGGAATCAGGTCTGCAC
>NZ_JAHLQZ010000337.1:0-2372 GCF_018919505.1 Citrobacter sp. S55_ASV_140 | reverse complement strand
ACGATAAACAGCGTCATGTTGCCCATTATTTTTTCCTCGTCAGTAAACCAAACAGTGAGAGCAGTACCGGCAGGCCCACCGGCGCGAAAGGTATAGATGCGAGCGACAGCGCGGCACCGCTACAGGCGCGGATCAGCGTGGTCCGATTTTTAAAGGCCGGAACCACTAACGCCAGCAAAATAGCCGGGAAAACGGCATCCAGACCGATGGTTTCCGGGGCCGGGAGCAGTTTGCCGACACCTGCGCCAATCAGCGTGCCAATTGGCCAGAAAATGGCGACGCCCAGGCCGCATAGCCAGTAGGCGGCTTTACGCTGTTCCGGCGTTTTTTGCGACAGGCCGAACACTACGCTTTCGTCGTTCATGATATGGCAGCCGAGGAAACTGGCGGCCCGGGAGCCCACCAGGTCACGCACCGTGACGCCAAACGGCACGTGCCGGGCGTTCACCAGTAAACCGGCAGCCGCAGCCGCCAGGGGGTTACCGCCGCTGGCGACGATGCCGATAAACATAAACTCGGACGCGCCGGCCAGTACCGTAATAGAAAGCACAAACGGTACCCACAGCGGGAAACCGTAAGCCATCGCCAGCGAGCCATATGACATGCCGACAACGCCGACGGCCAGACAGACGAGAAATATTGCTTTCAGCGTGTCGCCTTTGAGACAGGAAAAATAATGTTTCATACCATTTTAGCCATATCGAACGAATTTCCATTATAATGAACGCAACCATTTAGCTTTACAAGTCGAACGATTTGTTCGATATAAAAAACATGGAGTCGTGAATGACCCAGCCCATCAGTATGATCGCGAAAAGCCTGGTGCGTGAACGTCAGCGCACCGGTTTGTCACTGGCAGAGATTGCCCGCCGTGCGGGGATTGCAAAATCGACGCTCTCACAGTTGGAAGCAGGAAATGGCAACCCTAGCCTGGAAACGCTGTGGTCGCTGTGTGTGGCGTTGGATATCCCTTTTGCGCGCCTGCTGGAGCCGCAAGAGCAAAAAACGCAGGTGATTCGCCGCGGCGAAGGGACAAAAGTGGTGGCGGAACAGGCCCACTACCAGGCCATTTTACTGGCCGCCTGCCCACCGGGCGCGCGGCGGGATATCTATTTGCTGCTGACGCAGCCGGGCGCGGATCGTATTTCACAGCCGCATCCACCGGGATCGGTTGAACATATTATCGTGACGCAAGGTAAGGCGATGGTGGGATTGACGGAAGCGCCGGAAGAGTTAGGTGAGGGCGACTACATTTGTTACCCCGCCGATCGGGCGCATATCTTTAAAGCGTTGGAGCCGGATACTCAGGCGATTCTGGTTTCTGAGCAGAACTAACTGCTATGTTGCGTTGTGCCGGATGCGGCGCATCCGGCCTACAAGATTATTGCAGATAAAACACTTCTTTTAGCTCTGTGCTGACCGGGCTGTTGTCCGGGTTGGCTGGCATCACGTCGCGCATATGTTTCCACCAACGCTGGCAAACGTCGGTGCTGGCAACGGCATTCCAGCGCTCCTCGGACTCTATCTCAACGGTGGCGAACAGCAGATTACGCTCCTGATCAAGATAAATCGCGTAGTGATGCGCGCCGTGTTCTTTCAGTACTGATTCCAGTTCTGGCCAGATGGGATTGTGCCGACGTTGGTACTCAACGTGCGCGTCGGCGTTTACCTGCATCACAAACGCTTTGCGGATCATAACGCCTCCAGATACAACTCGCGGACTTCATCGCGGCTGGCGATGCGCGGGTTACACGGCGCGCATGGATCGGCCAACGCTTTATCTAACCAGCCTTCAATATCCTCTTTGGTCACGCCAAGCTGGCTGAAACCGGCTGGAATACCTACCCGCTTGCTCAGGGCGCGAATGGCGTTGATGGCTTCCATGCTTGCCGCTTTATCGCTCATGCCGCGGGTATCGACGCCCATCGCCTGCGCCACGCGGGCAAAGCGAGCCTCGGCGTTCGGTCGGTTAAAATTTTCGATTATCGGCAGCAGGATGGCGTTGCAGACGCCGTGCGGCAGGTTGTGGGTTGCGCCCGGCTGGTGCGCCAGCGCATGCACCAGACCAAGACCGGCGCTGTTAAATGCCATACCCGCCAGATACTGACCAAATGCCATTTGCTCACGGGCTTCGAGGTTGTGGCCATCATCGACCGCTTTCGGTAGCCACAGATTAATCAGGCGAATGGCCTCCAGCGCATTGGCGTCAGTGAGTGGGTGCGCGCCGACGGAAACATAGGCTTCCACCGCGTGAGTCAGGGCGTCCATGCCGGTTGCGGCGGTAACGGAAGCTGGGATTTCCAGCATCACGCTGGCATCATCCACGGCGATATCCGGGATGATGTTCGGGTCGATGATCACCTCTTTAACCT
>NZ_JAHLQZ010000336.1:0-2375 GCF_018919505.1 Citrobacter sp. S55_ASV_140 | reverse complement strand
GTTTTATTGTGCTGCTGGTATTTCGCTATAAAAAGTTGTTACGCAAAAGCGGATACAAAGGTGTGTTTATGAAAAGTGAATGATTCACGGTAAACTTCTTAACCACACCTAAACAGAACGAGAACAAAAAATGAGTAACAATGATAATTACCATCAACTCACCCGCACGTTCCAGCGGCTCTCTCGCTTCTCTCACCTCTCAGCCATCGCCAGTTGGGACATGTTTACCATGATGCCGCCGGGCGGCAGCAAAGCCCGCGGCGAAGCGTTGGCAGAACTGAGCGTACTTGAGCATCAGTTGTTAACCGACGCGAAAGTAGCCAAGTGGATCGCCGCCGCAAAACAGGAAGACCTTAACGATGTTGAGCAAGCGAATTTGCGCGAAATGTCGCGACTGCATCACCAGGCATCCCTGCTGCCTGAATCACTGGTAGAAGCAAAGTCGCTGGCAGGCAGCCGCTGTGAGCATGCCTGGCGCAGCCAGCGACCCGCGAATGACTGGGAGGGTTTTTCCGAGAACCTGAAAGAGGTCGTGAAATACAGCCGCGAAGAAGCCCGACTGCGCGCAGACGCTAAAGGTTGCTCACCTTATGACGCGCTACTGGACATCTTTGAACCAGAGATGACCAGCGCCCAACTGGATGTCCTGTTTGCAGATGTGAAAAGCTGGCTGCCCGATCTCCTTAGCAAGGCGGTGGCAAAACAGTCTCAACAAACGCTTATCGCCCCAATTGGCCCCTTCCCGACTGCTGTACAGCGAGAGCTGGGTCTGGAAACGATGGCGCAGTTAGGATTCGACTTTACCGCTGGACGACTGGATATCAGCGCGCATCCCTTCTGTGGCGGCGTGCCGGAAGATGTTCGCATTACGACCCGCTATGACGAAAATGAACTCCTCAGCGCGTTGTTTGGCGTGATTCATGAAACGGGTCACGCCCGCTATGAGCAAAATCTGCCGCGCAACTGGTCAGGACAACCTATCGCTCTGGCACGCTCAACAGCCATTCATGAGTCGCAAAGTCTGTTCTTTGAGATGCAATTGGGACGCAGCAAAGCATTCCTGACGCGACTCATTCCGGCTGTGACGCGTCATTTTGGCAACCAGGCAGCGTTTGAAGAGAGCAATTTCATTGCCTGGAACCAGCAGGTAAAACCCGGTTTTATCCGCGTTGACGCCGACGAGGTGAGCTACCCTGCTCACGTGATCCTGCGTTATGAAATCGAGCGAGCGTTAATTAACGGTGACATTGAAGTGGATGACATTCCGGCCTTGTGGAATGAGAAGATGCAGGCCTGGCTTGGACTGTCAACGGTGGGGGATTATCGTAATGGCTGTATGCAGGATATTCACTGGACCGACGGCGGCTTTGGCTACTTCCCGTCTTACACTTTAGGCGCTATGTATGCGGCGCAATTGTTCAGCGCAGCTCACCGCGCATTGCCCGATCTGAACCAGTCCATTGCGCAGGGAGAGTTTAGCGCCCTCTTTGACTGGCTACGCCAAAATATCTGGCAGCATGGCAGTCGTTTTACCACTGAACAACTCATTACCCAGGCCACCGGAGAGCCGCTCAGCAGCCGCTATTTCCGCGCTCACCTGGAAGCCCGTTATTTGTAATCTCATGCCGTGAGTCATTGTACATATCGTTACACGCCGATACCAATGACTCACGGAAGCCCAGTGATTACAGCGATATAGTTATTTCAACGGCCCCGCAGTGGGGTTGAATGAAAAACCAAATCGAGGGTATGAGAATGAAAAAAGTATTAGCTCTGGTTGTTGCCGCTGCTATGGGTCTGTCTTCTGCTGCATTTGCTGCTGAAACAACTGCTACCACTGCGCCAACTGCTGCAACAACAAAAGCGGCCCCGGCGAAAACCACCCATCATAAAAAACAGCACAAAGCTGCACCGCAGAAAGCACAGGCTGCCAAAAAACACGCCAAAAAAACCACCACTAAACCGGCGGTAGAACAGAAAGCGCCAGAACAGAAAGCTCAGGCCGCTAAAAAACACACCAAAAAAGCAGCTACCAAGCCTGCCGCAGAACAGAAAGCACCAGAGCAAAAAGCTCAGGCCGCTAAAAAACACACCAAAAAACCTGTGAAACACGACTCCGCTAAACCAGCCGCTCAGCCAGCCGCATAACACACCTGTAGTTACTATGGCGTCCCCCACGCCGTAGCATACGGCGCTAAATCATTCAGATTTGGCGCCGCCTTTCGGAGGGTAAAATGGTGTCACATTACCGCTTTGAGTTCATTCTTACGGCCCTGATTATTTGTGCCCTCATCGCCATGCATTTTTATCTTTCCTGAGTGTAGTTATCTGATTTTACTCCCACTTTCCCGCCGTCCCGTCTATAGTATTAACTG
>NZ_JAHLQZ010000335.1:0-2391 GCF_018919505.1 Citrobacter sp. S55_ASV_140 | reverse complement strand
GGTGCTGACCTACGCAAAACTGGACCTGTGGGCGAAATTCCAGGACTTCCAGGTGCGTATCCGTAACGCCATCATCAAGCGTCAGGCGCTTGACCGTATCATGATCGGCTTTAACGGGCTGGCCCGCGCCAAAACGTCTAACCGTACTGAAAATCCACTGCTGCAGGACGTCAATAAGGGCTGGCTACAGAAAATCCGTGAAGATGCACCGGATAGCGTCATGGGCAGTACCACCAAAGATGGCGTAACCACCAAAGGCGCGGTGAAAGTGGGTAAAGGAGCCTCAAAACTGGATGAGGGAGGCTACGAAAATCTGGACGCGCTGGTGATGGATGCGGTCAATGAACTGATCGACGTGGTTTATCAGGATGATGACGATCTGGTGGTGGTCTGCGGACGTGAACTGCTGTCTGACAAGTATTTCCCACTGGTTAACAAAGACCAGGACAACAGCGAAAAAATTGCAGCCGATCTGATCATCAGCCAGAAGCGCATGGGCGGTCTGCAGGCGGTTCGTGCGCCTTACTTCCCGGCAAATGCGCTGCTGATCACCCGACTGGATAACCTGTCCATCTACTGGCAGGTAGACACCCGCCGCCGTTCTGTCATCGACAACCCGAAACGTGACCGGATCGAAAACTTTGAGTCCGTCAACGAGGCGTATGTGGTCGAGGACTACCGCTGTGCGGCACTGGTGGAAAACATCGTAATGGGTGACTTCACCCCGCCAGCCGCACCTGCAGCAGCCGCAGAATCAGGAAACGGAGAGTAACGCATGAGCCTGAGTCCCGCACGGCAGCACCGCCTGCGCATTCAGGCCGAACAGGCCGCCCGTGAGGGCGGCAGTGTTCGCCATGCGTCGGGTTATGACCAGATGCTGCTGCAGCTGGCAGAAGATCGCCGCCGGCTTAAAGGTATCCAGTCCACGGTGAAAAAGGCGGAAATCAAGGTGGAGCTGCTGCCGAAATATTCCGCCTGGGCGGAGGGCGTGCTGGCAGCCGGAGGTGCGCAGCAGGATGATGTGCTGATGTACGTGATGCTGTGGCGTATCGACGCCGGTGATTATGCCGGTGCGCTCGAAATCGGGCGCCATGCGCTGCGCCATGGCTGGGTGATGCCGCTGGGCAACCGTAACGTACAGACCGTGCTGGCAGAAGAAATGGCAGATGCGGCGCAAAGCGCTCTGCTTGCCGCTGCCGGTTTTGATGCCGATCTGCTTCTGCAGACGCTGGACCTGACCACCGATCTGGATATGCCGGACCAGTCGCGGGCGCGCCTGCATAAAGCCATCGGCGCTGTACTGAGCGAAAGCAACCCGGCGTCTGCCCTGAATCACCTTACCCATGCGCTGCAGCTTGATCCCCGCTGCGGTGTGAAAAAAGAAAAGCAGCAGCTGGAGCGCAGACTGCGCAATGACAGCCGCTAACGAACGTGCCCCGCGCACGGGCGGCACGGGATGGCGAAAGGCACTGCCGCATCAAAATTCCGTCCACCGCCCACTTATTCAGGAGAAAACCGCATGAAGTTTGTTGCGCCCGAACAGACACCGGAACAGGCGGAGGTCATCAAAAACACGCCGTTCTGGCCTGATGTGGACCTGTCGGAATTTCGCAGTGTGATGCGTACTGACGGCACGGTGACGCAGCCGCGTTTAAAGCAGGTCGTGCTGACGGCTATTTCTGAGGTTAACGCTGAGCTGTTCGACTTCCGCAACCGTCAGCAGATGCTGGGCTGGCGGACACTTGCTGAGGTTCCCGCAGAAATGCTGGACGGCAAAAGCGAGCGTATCCGGCACTACCACAACGCCGTTTTTTGCTGGGCGCGCGCCGTGCTCAATGAGCGTTATCAGGACTATGACGCCACGGCGTCCGGCGTGAAGCGAGGGGAGGAGCTGTCGGAGGCCAGCGGCGATCTGTGGCGTGATGCCCGATGGGCTATCAGCCGGGTGCAGGATGCACCGCACTGTACGGTGGAGCTTATCTGATGAAAGTGCGTGCGCATCAGTATGACACGGTAGACGCGCTTTGCTGGCGTCATTACGGGCGCACGCAGGGTGTCACTGAGCAGGTTCTGCAGGCAAATCCGGGGCTGGCTGAGTACGGCCCATTTTTACCGCACGGGCTGCAGGTGGAGCTGCCGGACATTACGGCGTCAACCACGGCGCAGACCGTCCAGCTATGGGACTGAATTATGACGCTTGAACGAATCAGCGCCTTTATCACTTACTGCATCGCCGTGCTGCTGGCATGGCTGGGCGATCTGTCGCTCAAGGATGCGTCAACGGTTGGCGGCGTACTGATTGGTGTGCTGATGCTGGCTATCAACTGGTACTACAAACACCAGTCTTTCAAATTGTTACGTGGCGGCAAAATTTCGCGGGGGGAATATGAA
>NZ_JAHLQZ010000334.1:0-2401 GCF_018919505.1 Citrobacter sp. S55_ASV_140 | reverse complement strand
AAAGCGCCAAAGGTCCGGGCAACTTCCGCAATCTGTTTATGTATTCGCCCAATGGAAAAAAGGACGGCATCCAGATCATCCCGCTGTCAGAGGTTGCAGCAAAGGATGAGTTTTTGAACATCAAGAACGTAAGTCGTGACGACATGATGGCGGCGCACCGTGTGCCTCCTCAAATGATGGGGATTATGCCGAGCAATGTTGGGGGGTTTGGGGATGTTGAGAAGGCGAGTATGGTGTTCGTTCGGAATGAATTAATTCCACTACAACGTAGGTTTGAGGAATTAAATACATGGTTAGATACAGATATCATTTCATTCACCCCCTACACCCTTGATTAAGAAAAGAGCTAATACAGTTCATGTATTAGCTCCCATAATAACAGATTAAACAAAATATTTAATCTAGGGTATCCAGTTTATCCATATTCATAGCCTCCCAGAAGCTGGCATTAAAACTAAAATCAGACCAGCGAGAAACGCCGACTCTATCCATACCTTCTGTAATTGCCCGTCTTAAATCATCCGCAGACTTCACTCCAATAATCACTGCAAGTTTTTCGAAATACTTATGTCGAGTAGCTCTTAAAAAGAATGATGGAACTTCATAGTGACTACAGTAATGGTACGTTTGAGGATACCAACGTAAATCTTTGGTACTCAGAGCAAACATAAAGCTTAAAAGATCAGCCTGAATGATATCTTTAAATGGCAAGTCTTCTCTTGTCGCTTGCCTTTTCATTAATTCTGCAGCAGGAGACAGAAGTTTTCTTCCTTCTGGTGCTAGAACATCCTGCAATAATTCAGAGTAACCTCTTAACTCTGTATATCGGACGAAAGCATTTCGCCCCTGCCTTTGTAATGAAGGGTCTAAAAAAGAGGTTGTATAAATTTCGTGTATTACGCTATAGCATTCATTTTTAATTAAAGCAGCTATGACATATAAAAATAACTCACAAACAAATATATGCTGAGCTTCAAACCACGCATCATTCCAGCCACCTTGCATATCAGAAGGAACCGATCTAAGTTCCAACATTTTTTCAAATAAACTAATCAATGGTTCTACAATGGCATCTTCATTCGCGTATTCCGATTCAATCAATACCCAATCCACAATATAGTTTCTGATACTAAGCATTGCGGAGCTGTCTTCAATTATTTTGTTTGCTAAATAAACTCGCTGAGTGCTTTCCGGTTGTACTCTAGGCCGAAGATTATCTAGATATTCCCAGCATGAGTTTAAAAAATCGGTACGATATCCTCGAAGTCCCTTTTTGTCCTGGATAATGGCTTGCTTTAGAGTTTTTAATTTAGCTAAAGCCTCACTTGTAGGCATTGGCGAATTATCATCAAGATAACTTGGTTTCTTACCAAGCTTTGGCTTCTGCTCTAGAGGTTGTCCATTCAACAGTCTTATCAGTTTCTCCCAATTTTCATTGGTCTTTTCATCCGATGATAAATCAATCCATATTCTTGACCGCATGAACACTGGTAAATATGGTTCATTATTCTCATCAAGTTGGCATACAATTGGGATAAACTTAGATTGTTCAACTTTTGAATATACTTCTTGAGATATAATTTGAGATTCTGTACCTACTCCAGCTTTTCGCGCGTCTGCTTTTTCCGAATACAATTTATCACACATGACAAGAACATGCGTTACAGAAACATCAGCGATCATGCGTTCCATAAAGGCATTCTTGTCATGCCCTTCTTTAAGATCATAAATATCAATAATGACATCAACTCCGTCACTCAGTAAACGGTCAGCTATTTGCTGGATGTATTGCTTATGCGCTGGAGAACTCCAACTGTAAGAAATAAAGACTTTAGGTTGCATGCTATTCCCTCAAAAATCTCTAAATTTATTTCGCCGATAGTCGAACCTTGACTAGCAATTCAATTTAACATGCTAATGAAATTTGAAAATCCTTCAATAAATTTTATCAATCGTTAAGTGAAACTACACTATGTTACCTAGTAGCGCGCGCTCGTATCCCCGCCACGCCTGCCCGCTTTGTGTAGTGGTTTTCATGCAGGTGCATGACAGGCCGGAAAGCGCGCCTGCTCTGGCGGCCCCGACCCGTTGCGATCCTTTTTGGATCATGCGAATCCATGCACCATAGACATGCACTGCGTGCTCAAACCGCAGGATGCCATATGGGAGGGAGTTTCCCATGGTGCGGAATCACTAATGCGTACTCTCATCCTGCCCTACTCCATATTCATTCAGCCTGGTAACCAGATCGCTTGTCAGCTCCGACAGCCACGAAATCGCCACCTCCTTGTCGTCATCGCTACAATCTGAGCTGGCGACCAGCCGGGCTATAAGTTCTATCCGTTGCAATGCAAGTGACTCCATGAACAAATCGTTCACAACCCCCTCCCAATATTACTGT
>NZ_JAHLQZ010000333.1:0-2424 GCF_018919505.1 Citrobacter sp. S55_ASV_140 | reverse complement strand
ATTGTATCCCGCTCGTCAGAGCAGGCTAAACAAAAAGCGAAACAATTATCTTCACTGGGACAACAAGCGTTGGGGATCGGATGTGATGTGTCACAGCCTGAACAAGTACGGCAAATGATAGATGAGGTTATCAAATATTTCGGCAGACTCGATTATGCCGTAAATAACGCAGGCTTAACGGGTGAACATGGTAAAAACATAACAGAGCAGACAGTTGAAAACTGGGATAAGGTTATTGCCATCTCATTGAGCGGTGTTTTTTACTGCCTAAAATATGAAATACCTGAGATGATGAAATTTGGTGGCTCTATAGTTAATTTATCTGCCGTCAATGGTCTGGTTGGCATTCCTGGATTAGCGCCTTACACCGTGGCTAAACATGGTATAATCGGTTTAACCCAAACCGCTGCGCTAGAGTTTGCAAGTCAAGGCATTCGGATTAATGCTGTCGCTCCCGGCTATGTCCAAACCCCACGAATGAGTGAATTCCCTGAAAATATCGTACGTAGTTTTGCAAACAGTCACCCCATGAAAAGGATGGCAAAAATGCAAGAAATAGCAGACTTTATATTGTTTTTGCTGTCAGATAATTCAGCGTTCTGCACTGGAGGGGTTTATCCAATCGATGGTGGTTATTTAGCCGAGTAAAATACCCCACAGGACCTGTTACACACTAAGAATTGCCTTGCCAAAGTGGTAGGCTCACTGGGAGCGTTAGAATATAATTAACGCTTCCGTTGCAGCGCAAGTGATAACAATATTTCCAGTATGGTTTAACATGAGCATGGATGCAACTGAGTTGAAGACCTGGACGTAATGTATCGTTCAGTATTATGTGATCGTATTCATTTCAGCAAGCAACCAGCATTTAAAGCTTTCCAGCGCAGCCTCGTTTATTCCCGTTTCCGTCGGTTGTACTAAACAAAACCTTTTGTTCAGCGTGTCTGAAGCTGGCCAGGGCGCAGCCAGCAGGCCACAGCTCAATTCATTCTCGACATACATGCGTGGTACCAATGCTACCCCTTGTCCCGCCATAACGGCAGCGATGGCCATTTCATGAAGATCGTAGCGTACTCCCTGAGCCGGATTCTCAAGAAATATCCCGCTTTCACGAGCATAGTGATGCCATGCTTCAGGGTTTTGTCGACGGTGTATCCGCGGCAGTTCGTTCAACTGTTGCGTGACGTCATGACTGGTTAGCAGCCCAGGATGACAAACAGGCACCAGATTCTCCTGAAACAGAAATTGCGTGCGCATTCCTGCCCATGCGGAATGTTCAAAATGAATGACAGCGTCAAATCCACTTCCTGACAAAATGAAAGGATCCGTTCTGGCCGCAATATTTAACGTTATATCCGGGAATAAAGAGGTAAAACCGTTCAGGCGAGGAATAAGCCAACGGCTGGAAAAGGTTGGCAGGACGGCGATATCCAGACTCTTATTCCCCTCTGGCATGCCCATTATGTACTGCGTATCTCTTTCAAGCCTGTCGAGCGTTTCACGGACGTGATGTGCATAGCGCGCGCCGACAGGATTGAGCTTTACCCTGCTTCCCACACGATCGAACAATTTACAGTTCAGCAAAGCTTCAAGTCGCGCAATCTGACGGCTAATGGCCCCTTCTGTTAGCGATAATTCCTCTGCAGCGCGGGCAAAATTACCGTGCCTTGCAGCGGCATCAAAAGCCTGAAGGGACGTACTACTGGGTATTTTTCTGCGCATGAAATTTGTTCCTTGCTCTGAGCCTGCAGCCTGCCATTAGTGACTTAATATCACTAACCCGTGACTTATTATCGATTTTAAGCCGTTTAACTAGCTTGTAGCATGATGAAAAATCATTGAGCAACTGTTTTGCTTGCGTTTATGACTTATGTGGAGATGAACTGATGTGGTATACCGTGGAATGTTCGTATAACGATTCTGAAAGAGAGGCAGAATGGAATGCCTAATCTGACCTTTTATCTTTCTGAAAACCACTCTGACAAGTTCAAAACCTTAACAATTTTATCCATAAATGCCGTGCCCTCTGCTCGAATGCAGGCGGTGATGGAAAACTTTATTCGTGAACTGGATTTCGCCATCCAACAGGCATCTGGCCTGACAACACATATTTGCCCGCAACTAATCCCGAGGTACTGATGAGCCATTTCTTTCCGTTTCGGCAGATTGGAGATTTTCAGATTACGGCGCTGAGTGACGGTACAATGTCAGCCAGCCTGGATTTACTGTCAGGCATTGAAAAAGCTGATGCGGACGTCATTCTAAATGACGCCGGGCTCGATGAGCCTGCCGATATCCATATAAACTGCTATCTTATCCGCGGTCGGGGTCGGGTCATTTTGGTCGACGCTGGCGCAGGGCCGCTGAGCAACAAAGGAGGGCAACTCAACATAAACCTTGCAGCAGTGGGGATCAGTCCTGACG
>NZ_JAHLQZ010000332.1:0-2467 GCF_018919505.1 Citrobacter sp. S55_ASV_140 | reverse complement strand
GAAATATACCGATCCCGACTGGACGCCGCCGGAGCGCTGGGATAATGGCGTCGCCGGGCTGATTTTTGACTACAGCATCTCGGGTCAGGCCACACATTACGAGCAGGGGGGCGATCATTACCGCTCTCTTTCTGGCTACGGGCAAACAGGCTTTAACCTCGGCGCGTGGCGCTTTCGCGGGCAGTATCAGGCCAATTACGCTTCCGATGATAATCGTGGGCGTATCGACTGGGATCAGATCTATGCTTATCGCCCATTACCGATGCAGGCGGCAAAACTGACGCTTGGCGAAATCTATCTGAATTCTCAGGTTTTTGATTCGGTACGTTTCACCGGGGTTAACCTCGCCAGCGATGAGCGTATGCTGCCACCGAATTTGCAGGGTTACGCGCCTGAAGTTCATGGCATCGCGCGGAGTAACGCGAAGGTCACCGTCAGTCAGCAGGGACGTGTTATCTATCAAACCACCGTTCCTGCGGGGCCGTTTAATATTCAGGATCTGCACGGCTCGGTACGCGGGACATTGGATGTACGCGTTGAGGAGCAGGATGGCAGCGTACAAATCTTTCAGGTTAATACCGCCGATATTCCCTACCTGACGCGCCCAGGCTACGTTCGCTACAACGCCGCGGTCGGTAAGCCATCGCTTTACAACCATGACATTCAGGGCCCTGCGTTTTATACCGGCGATTTCTCATGGGGGGTCAGCAATGCGTGGTCGCTGTACGGCGGCGCGCTGCTCACTGGCGAGCGCTATAACGCGTGGTCGATGGGGATCGGCCGGGATTTGAGCTGGTTGGGGGCATTATCGGCAGATGCGACGCAATCCGTGAGTCGGGTGAAGCATCAGGCTGAACAAAAAGGCATGTCCTTTAAGCTCAGCTATGCCAAAACCTTCGATGAATACAACAGCGCCATCACCTTTGCCGGGTACCGCTTTTCACAGCGTAACTTCCGCACTTTTTCGCAGTTCCTCGACGAACAGTATGCCAATAACAACAGCGCCGGCAACGAAAAAGAGATGTACACCATCACCGGTAACAAAACCTTTTTTGCCGACGATCCGCAGTTAGCCACCACGCTGTATCTGACCTACACCCACCAGAACTACTGGGATCGTCGTTCGCAGGATCGTTACGGCTTGTCGATGGGACACAGCTTTTCGTTGGCGGGCATCCAGGGGATTAGCGCCAACCTTGCGGCTTACCGCTCTGAGTATCAGGGCAAACGGGACGACAGTCTTTCGCTTTCAATTTCGATTCCCTGGAGCGATGGCCGATCCATGGATTATGAATTGCAGAACAGCGGCAACCAGACCAGCCAGATGGTTTCGTATTCCGATAACCGCGTCCGTAACAATCCATGGCGTTTGCGCGCAGGGGTTTCCGGTGAAGGGCACACGGCATTTGATGGCTATTACAAGCACCGCAGCATGATGGCGGAGCTGGAATCTAACGTCAGTTGGCAGCAATCACGTTATTTCTCCGTAGGCGGCACGATGCGCGGCGGTTTTACCGCGACGCGTCACGGCGCGGCGTTGCACAACAGCCAGGCGTCAATGAATACCGCCAGAGTGATGGTGGATACCGACGGTGTGGCGAATGTACCGCTGAACGGCGAACAGGCGCACTCAAACCGCTTCGGTATTGCCGTGGTACCGGATGTCGTCAGCTATCACAGCTTTGATACCCGTATCGATGTGGACGCAATGGACGAGGATATTTCCGCGACCAAAGCCATTGTCACCAACACCCTGACGGAAGGGGCGATTGGCTACCAGCGCTTTGCCGTGGCGCAGGGGCAAAAAATGATGGCGCTGCTGCGCCTGAAGGAGGGTTCGGTCCCGCCGTTTGGCGCCGAAGTGTTTAACGCCAACGGCGTCAGCGTCGCCATGGTGATGGAAAACGGCATGGCCTGGATTGCCGGTGTGAATCCAGCCGAGCGTCTTTCCGTGGCCTGGGGCGGTCGAGCGCAGTGTCACTTACAGGTGCCACAACAACTCAACCCGGAAGGTAACGTGCTGTTGCCTTGTGAATAATTTCAATAACCAGAATGAATTTTGTCATGAAAAATCAAGCTTTTTACTCCGTGCAGCGTTGGCTCAAACCCGTGGCTTGTGGCCTGCTTTTTATTGCAGAGATCAACGCTTCCTGGGCGGGTATTGCGCTCGACCGTACCCGGATGATCATCACCGGTGATGCGCGCTCTGTCAGTGCGAACTTAACCAATACCAGCCCGAGCATTCCGTTTTTGGCCCAGTCGTGGGTGGAAGATGCCAACGGAACAAAAGTTACCTCGCCGCTGATGGTCTTACCGCCGCTGCAGCGAATTAACGGTGGGCAAAAAGGCATTGCCCGCGTGACGAAAACCAGCGGGATTAATACGCTGCCTCAGGATCGTGAAAGCCTGTTCTACCTGAATGTGCGTGAGATTCCACCTAAGCCTGATAAGCCGAACGTGCTGCAAC
>NZ_JAHLQZ010000331.1:0-2470 GCF_018919505.1 Citrobacter sp. S55_ASV_140 | reverse complement strand
TACAGCCAAGAAGTGACACTTAAAGCCGGAATTAGACTCGCTAAACACCTTCCGCTAACCGATCCACTATTTATAGGTATTGGTCTTTATTCTCCCGGTCTTATGCCGATCAGATATAGATGTACCGTGACGGCATCTGTATAATCCCCCGATTACGAGCAATGTACAGTATAAGAAAATGGCAAAAATTGGTTTTATATCACTAGGTTGTCCGAAAAACCTCGTCGATTCTGAGCGCATCCTGACCGAACTTCGTACCGAAGGCTATGATGTTGTGCCAAGCTACGACGACGCGGATATGGTTATCGTTAACACCTGCGGCTTTATCGACAGCGCGGTTCAGGAGTCCCTGGAAGCAATCGGCGAAGCGTTAAACGAAAACGGCAAGGTGATCGTTACCGGCTGTCTGGGCGCGAAAGTTGATCAGATCCGTGAAGTCCACCCGAAAGTGCTGGAAATCACCGGTCCGCACAGCTATGAACAGGTTCTGGAGCACGTTCACCACTATGTGCCAAAACCAAAGCATAACCCGTTCCAGAGTCTGGTTCCTGAGCAGGGCGTCAAGCTGACTCCGCGCCATTATGCCTATCTGAAAATTTCTGAAGGCTGCAACCACCGCTGCACGTTCTGCATTATTCCGTCGATGCGTGGCGATCTGGTGAGTCGTCCGATCGGCGACGTTCTCAGCGAAGCCAAGCGTCTGGTAGATGCGGGCGTGAAAGAGATACTGGTCATTTCTCAGGATACCTCCGCGTACGGCGTGGATGTGAAGCATCGCACCGGTTTCCATAACGGCGAGCCGGTCAAAACCAGCATGGTTGATCTGTGTGAACAGTTATCAAAACTGGGGATCTGGACGCGTCTGCATTACGTCTATCCCTACCCGCACGTTGATGACGTGATCCCGTTGATGGCGGAAGGCAAAATCCTGCCGTATCTGGACATCCCGCTGCAGCATGCCAGCCCGCGTATTCTCAAGCTGATGAAACGCCCAGGCTCCGTGGACAGACAGCTGGCGCGCATCAAGCAGTGGCGTGAAATCTGTCCTGAACTGACGCTGCGCTCCACCTTCATTGTCGGTTTCCCGGGTGAAACAGAAGAAGACTTCCAGATGTTGCTCGACTTCCTGAAGGAAGCACGCCTGGATCGCGTCGGCTGCTTTAAGTACAGCCCGGTAGAAGGCGCTGGCGCCAATGATCTGCCGGATCAAATCCCGGAAGAGGTGAAAGAAGAACGCTGGAACCGCTTTATGCAGTTGCAACAGCAGATCTCTGCTGAACGCTTGCAGGAGAAAGTGGGCCGCGAAATTCTGGTTATCGTTGATGAAGTTGACGAAGAAGGCGCGATTGGTCGCAGTATGGCTGACGCCCCGGAAATCGATGGCGCGGTATACCTGAATGGCGAAACCAGGGTGAAACCTGGCGATATCATCCGCGTGAAGGTCGAAAACGCAGATGAATACGATCTGTGGGGCACCCGCGTTTAAATAGCGTAACCCAACGTAGGCCGGATAAGCGTTACGTCTTATCCGGCCTGTGGTTTATCCTTTTATCTTCGGGTCCAGCGCGTCGCGCAGGCCATCGCCCAGTAAGTTAAACGCCAGCACCGTCAGAAATATCGCCACTGCCGGGAAAATCGCCACGTGCGGCGCAATCACCATATCGGCCCGCGCCTCATTGAGCATTGCCCCCCACTCCGGGGTCGGCGGCTGCGCGCCCAATCCCAGAAATGACAAGCTCGCGGCAGAGATAATCGACGTGCCAATTCGCATGGTAAAAAAGACCACAATCGATGAGACCGTTCCCGGCAGAATATGGTTAAAGATGATGGTTGCATCGCTGGCGCCAATACTGCGCGCAGATTCAATAAAGGTCTGCTGCTTCAGCACTAGCGTATTCCCACGCACCAGGCGCGCGAAGGCCGGAATAGAAAAAATAGCCACGGCAATAATCACGTTGGCAATACCGCTGCCCAGCACTGCCACCACAGCGATCGCCAGCAAAATACCCGGAAAGGCGAACAGTACATCGCAGATGCGCATAATCAGTCGATCCCACCAGCCTTCGTAGTATCCCGCCAGCAATCCCAACACGGTGCCAATCGTCGCGCCAATAAATACGGCAAAGACCCCTGCCGCCAACGAGATTTGCGCCCCAACCAGCACACGGCTAAAGATATCCCGTCCCAGGGAGTCAACGCCGAACCAGTGCAGCATCGACGGCCCGTCATTCAGACGGTCATAATCGAAGTAGTTTTCGGCATCAAATGGCGTCAGCCAGCGGGCAAAAATCGCCACCATAATCAGGAGAAGGACAAACAATCCCGCGATCATCGCCATGCGCTGGCGGCGGAAACGACGCCAGAACTCATGCCACGGCGTGCGAATCTGCTCTGGCTTAACAAGGGGCATCGCATTTAAAATCGCCTGTCGGCGCCAGTTAAAAAATCGCATCCTTACTTGTACCTGATA
>NZ_JAHLQZ010000330.1:0-2493 GCF_018919505.1 Citrobacter sp. S55_ASV_140 | reverse complement strand
GATTATGGTGACGAAATATTTTACAGATCTCGGCACCAGCTATCTTGAGCAGGCAATGATGGCGAGTTTTATTGAGGATGGGCATTATGCCAGTCATGTGCGTCGAATTCGCAAGACGTGTTATGAAAGAAGAACTGCGCTGGTCAATGCTATTCAAGAATACCTTGCTGATAAAATGATTGTTCAGCCTTCTGACTCTGGCGTTCATATTGTGTGCTGGCTACAAAACGGATTGATCGGAAATGATGTCGAGGAAAAAGCCAGAGCACTGGGGATGGGAATACTATCACTGAGCCGTTATTACCAGGGAGATATCAGCCGACAGGGGATTTTGATTGGTTTTGCAAATCACCCGGCAGAGGCACTTGTTGATGGGATACGTCGTCTGGCTCAGGTTATTTAAATAATAATTTGTTCAGAACGTCTTAATGTTGTTTGCCATGCAAAGTATGGTTATGAAGCGTACTGCAAAGCGAGCGATTTTCGTGACTAGACATATCTGGCGGCATGGCCTTTTGAAACTTTTGACGCCTTCCTGGATTATGTAAAAAACATGCAAGAACAGACAGATCCGAGGCATTGATGGTGAGTACCTGACACCGCGACCGGCCTACGATATGTGGCTCAATGAGCGTAATTTCGATAGCCTGAGACGGCAGATTAAACGTCCTGGTGAGCTGATGGAAAGGAGCAGGTTTGAGGTCATTTAAAGGCGACTCCCCAATATAGCCTTCAGGGGAGTACCATTTCGACTGAAATGAGGGTTTTCACTGAAAATGCTCACCTATGTCAATCTCATGATCAAGCATCTGAATAAGAAATAGTAGATTTCGGCTATTTTCTTTTTTGGCGCGGTTAGCTGGAAGCTCCTTTTTTTGATTGCGTTTATCATCTGGTTTGTATTGTTGTAATATAGATTTCACAAAAACACCACGATAAACATCATAGCTACTTGTTCCCATTCCTAAATGATGAAATCCTTTGAGTTTATATAAACTTACTGTTTTTATATTAATGCTTAATATTTGCGCAATTTTTTTCACTGATAAACCACATGCCAGCAAGAGTAATACTCTTCTCGGTTGCTTTCCTATTCCATAATTTGAAAGTGTCTGGTAAATATAGCTATTGACATGATAAATTAAATCATCAGTATTTGATGGAATAGGGTGACGATATTTTTTAATAATATCAGAGCTATCAAGTTTTGAAATGATAAGGCTTGATAACATCGGGATGATTTGTTTTGGTGTTTTATGCATATATTCAATAAATTCAATATCTGTCGGGAAAAAGTAGAGTGGAACTACGCGATCGGCATAGTTAAATTTTTGACCGAAAAATAGTATTCGTCGTTGCTGTAGATGAGGAGATAATCTGGATAATAACAGAATACTCTCATGTGGAAGTATTCCAAGAATTACTGGCGCAGTGGTATACACCTCCAATAATTCTACGAGTGATTGTGGTGAGAAGCAGGTCTTAATCTGGGTATCGGGAAATACCTGGCTATACAACTCCTCGATTGCATAAGTTTCAGGCCATTGTAGTGCATATACGATCAGAAATTCGCTATAGCTAATATTATTCATCTTCTCCCCCCATTTTTGTATTCCGCATCATGACAAGGGTATGCCATATATCGTTGTTACCCGACATACCATTTCCAACTCGTGAACGATAAGATCCCATAATAGTTCTCCGGGGTTTTGCATTTGATGGGGGCGACTTTTTTATCTTGTTCTTCACTGATTCGATCATGACGCGTTCCACCCATATTTCATTACATGGATGGCGCATTCCTGGCTGTATCTGCTGTCGTGATCGAAAATGAATAGAGTTAGGGCGACTTATTATATATGATAACTGGAAAGAGGCCCTTCGTTTAGGCATCGCAAAAGCCTTAGCAATGTCGTTGCGATTCACCCATTTTTTTTGTTGCTGACACCATAGAGCAATAATTATGTATAGTGGTTGCTTTGAGTATTGTGAAACGCTGTCAGGTATAATTACATTGTGATAATTTATATTTCTGAGTGATTCGTTTTTCATGCTATTATCCTATTTAAGACAGCGAGAGTGTTTAAATCGTTATAATTTGTTAAGTTTTTATATTGACTGATTTTTGGGTAGGGTTATATTAATGGGGTTGGATGTAAACATTTGTTTTAAGTCAATGTCCAGGTTTTGTTCGCTATGTTCTGTTGTGTCTGTACTTATGCTATCAATTAAATGGCGAATAATAACGTACAAAACTGGCATGCAATAGATGTCACCTTTCATACCTTCTTTTACTATTATCCTGCCACTTGTTCTAAAACAACTAAAAAGAAGTTGTCCATTAAATTGATTATTAATTAAATCAATAATCAATTTAATTTCAAATTTATTATTATCTGGAGATAGTAATAATTCCATTAGCTTTAATAATCGATTTATTTTTCTGTCACCAATAATTTTTCTCCACTGATTGAATTTGCCAACATTCATATC
>NZ_JAHLQZ010000032.1:0-35437 GCF_018919505.1 Citrobacter sp. S55_ASV_140 | reverse complement strand
AAGCTCGGGTCGTTCATATCCGCCAGACTGGCGTCGGCGCTTTTCAGCAGCGCCGCGGCGGTGGTAACGTCCTGATCGCTCCATAATTTACGACCAGCCAGTTTTACCAGAAAATCAGCCTGCGCCAGCAGCCATGTCCCAGCATCGCTGCCGGAGATAGTGGCGACTTTTTGCTGTACTTCATCAAGCTGTTTGACCAGCGCGGCTTGCTGGCGAGTGGCTTCATCAAGCTGCGTTGCCTGCTGTTTAATGATGCCTTCCAGCTCAGCTTTTTGGTTTTCTTGCGCTTTTTGCAGCGCCGTCAGCTGGTTCGCCAGCGCATCGCTGGTTGCCGTCTGCGTTGTTGCCTGCTGTTTCCCCCAGCCATACAGACCCACACCTGCTGCCAGCGCAATAGCAATCGCCACCGCGCTCAGAATCAGCGCCGTGCTGTTGTTACCCTTTTTTTCAGTATTGACTGGCTGTGCTGTGGTTTCCACGGCCTCCCTGGTCTCTTCAACCACGGCGGAGGATTTTTCTTGTTCCGTCATTATGGCATCCCATTATGAGAGTTATTGTAATGCGCGTAGTAGCGCATCGTTGTCGGCGTTATCAGCGACCTTAATATCTTGCCAGCCCAGTTCCCGGGCGAGGTGCGCCAGACGCTCACTGACGACCAGCAGCCGACAGCGTAGTAACCAGTGCTCACGATACCACTGCGGAATGAGCGACCAGAGCTGTTGTAACATCTCACCGCTGGTGACCACCACCGTGGTCACGCCGCGAGATTGCCAGCGCATTGCTTCTTCCGCACCATCGTAATTTTTTGCACTGCGTTGATAACATTCACAAAAATCAACATCGGCTCCGCGCGCCGTCAGGGTTTCACCTATCAGTTCCCGACCGCCGTTACCGCGTAAAATAAGCGCGCGTTTTCCCGCAATATTTTGTAATTCAGGTAATTGTAGCAAGACTTCGCTGATTTCCCGATCCAGAGGATAGTGAATATTGCAGCCGCTAACAGTATGCAGTGCCAGCGCCGTTGTACGACCAATGGCAAAATAATGCGGAAGGGAAGGCCAGCTTTTCCCTTGTTGCTGAAGTTCGGCATCGGCAAAGGTGACAGCGTGCTGCGAGAGGGCAAAAACCAGATCGTTATCCGTCAGCGCCGACAGTCGGGAGGCGAGTGTTGCCAGTTCCCGACCCGGGGAAAACTCGATGAGCGGAAAACTCCAGGCCACCTGCCCCAGTGTGCGCAGACGGCTCACTAACTCTTCCCCTGCGGGAGACGGGCGGGTGACCAGAATACTCATGCGGGTGCTTCTCCGTTATAAACTTCAGCCAGAATGGCGCGCGCACCATTCTCCAGGAGCTCTTCTGCCAGAGAGATGCCCATCTGTTCAGCATCCTGCGCGGCGCCGCGACGTTCCCCGCATACCATCTGCGATCCGTCAGGCGCGCCGACCAGCGCGCGTAGCCAAATCTCACCGTTGATGAGTTCGGCATAACTGCCGATAGGCACCTGACATCCCCCTTCGAGGCGAGTGTTCATGGCGCGTTCGGCTGTTACGCGTAGCGCGGTCTCTTCGTGGTTGAGCGGCGCTAACAACGCCTGAGTACGCATATCGTCCAGTCGGCACTCTATGCCGACGGCGCCTTGCCCGACTGCGGGCAGGGAGACTTCCGGCGGCAGTGCGGTACGGACTCGCGACTCAAGCCCTAAACGTTTTAACCCAGCGACCGCCAGAATAATGGCGTCATAATCGCCGTTATCCAATTTGCCGAGACGCGTACCGACGTTGCCGCGCAGCGAACGGATGACGAGATCCGGGCGACGCTTTGCCAACTGGCACTGGCGACGCAAACTGGATGTCCCGACAATACTACCTGCGGGAAGGTCATCCAACGTGTTGTACTTATTTGAGACGAAAGCATCACGCGGATCCTCTCGCTCGCAAATGGTGACCAGTCCAAGACCGTCAGGGAATTCAACCGGCACATCCTTCATGGAATGCACGGCGATATCGGCGCGTTTTTCCAGCAGCGCGACTTCCAGCTCTTTAACAAACAACCCTTTCCCCCCGACCTTCGCCAGCGGGGTATCAAGGATCACATCGCCACGGGTTACCATAGGAACCAGTTCCACGATCAGACCGGGGTGATTTGCCATTAAGGCGTCTTTGACATAATGTGCCTGCCAGAGCGCAAGGGGGCTTTGGCGTGTGGCAATTCTCAAAACATTGTCTAACATGCTTGTTACCGTCATTATCAATCATTGACCATCCTAACATCCTTATCAAAGGGATGTCAGCGTTACGCTCAAACGTAAGTGAGAGGAAAAGCTGCTGCATCATCAGTGGCAGTGAATAATGACGAGAAACCTTCCGACCGTATGAAGGAATTTACACGTAACGAACGGTGCTACACTTGTATGTAGCGCATCTTTCTTTACGGTCAATGAGCAAGGTGTTAAATTGATCACGTTTTAGACCATTTTTTCGGCTGTACCGCACAAAAAAATACGGGCGAAAAACAGGTAACGGTTATTTTTGACATACGGTTTATCCGAATTGATGACGATTATTGTGAGCGCTTGCGCCGCAGTAATCGACAACATGACGGATAGCAACATCAGGCGATACGTCTTGTACCTCTATATTGAGACTCTGAAACAGAGACTGGATGCCATAAATCAACTGCGTGTGGATCGCGCGCTTGCTGCCATGGGACCTGCTTTCCAGCAGGTATACAGTCTGCTGCCGACATTATTGCACTACCACCACCCTCTGATGCCGGGTTACCTCGATGGTAACGTTCCCAAAGGCATATGCTTTTACACGCCTGATGAAACCCAACGCCACTACCTCAACGAACTCGAACTGTACCGCGGTATGTCACCGCAGGAACCTCCCAAGGGCGAACTGCCGATCACCGGCGTTTACTCAATGGGCAGCACCTCTTCGGTAGGGCAAAGCTGTTCTTCCGACCTCGATATCTGGGTCTGCCACCAATCCTGGCTGGATAGCGAAGAGCGCCAGCTGTTGCAGCGTAAATGTAGCCTGCTCGAAAGCTGGGCCGCTTCGCTGGGCGTGGAAGTCAGTTTCTTCCTGATTGATGAAAACCGTTTCCGTCACAATGAAAGCGGCAGTCTTGGTGGTGAAGACTGTGGCTCGACGCAGCATATCCTGTTGCTTGATGAATTCTATCGCACCGCTGTGCGCCTCGCGGGCAAACGTATTCTGTGGAATATGGTGCCGGGCGACGAAGAAGAGCATTACGACGATTACGTCATGAAGCTCTACGCGCAGGGCGTATTAACGCCAAACGAATGGCTGGATCTCGGCGGACTCAGTTCGCTCTCCGCCGAAGAGTACTTTGGCGCCAGCCTCTGGCAGTTATACAAAAGTATCGATTCCCCGTACAAAGCGGTGCTGAAGACGCTGCTGCTGGAAGCCTACTCCTGGGAATATCCCAATCCTCGCCTGTTGGCGAAAGACATTAAACAGCGCCTGCACGATGGCGAGATCGTCTCTTTTGGTCTCGATCCCTACTGCATGATGCTGGAGCGTGTGACCGAATATCTCACGGCGATCGAAGACCCGACGCGCCTGGATTTAGTGCGTCGATGTTTCTACTTAAAAGTGTGTGAGAAACTGAGCCGCGAGCGCGCCTGCGTGGGCTGGCGTCGTGAAGTATTAAGTCAGTTAGTGCAAGAATGGGGCTGGGACGAAGCCCGTCTGACAATGCTGGATAACCGCGCTAACTGGAAGATTGATCAGGTACGTGAAGCGCATAACGAACTGCTTGATGCGATGATGCAGAGCTATCGTAATCTGATCCGCTTTGCGCGGCGCAATAACCTCAGCGTTAGCGCCAGTCCGCAGGATATCGGCGTGCTGACCCGTAAGCTGTATGCCGCGTTTGAAGCGTTGCCGGGTAAGGTAACGCTGGTGAACCCGCAAATATCTCCGGACCTCTCAGAACCGAACCTGACCTTTATCCATGTGCCGCCGGGCCGCGCCAACCGTTCGGGTTGGTATCTCTACAACCGCGCGCCAAATATGGATTCGATCATCAGCCATCAGCCACTGGAATATAACCGCTACCTTAACAAGCTGGTGGCGTGGGCCTGGTTCAACGGTCTGCTGACATCGCGTACGCATTTGTTTATTAAGGGCAACGGTATTGTTGATTTGCCGAAGCTGCAGGAAATGGTCGCCGATGTATCGCACCACTTCCCGCTGCGCCTGCCGGCACCAACGCCGAAAGCGCTCTACAGCCCGTGCGAAATTCGCCATCTGGCGATTATCGTTAACCTTGAATATGACCCGACGACCGCATTCCGTAATCAGGTGGTGCATTTTGATTTCCGTAAGCTGGACGTCTTCAGCTTTGGCGAAGAGCAAAATTGCCTGGTAGGGAGCGTCGACCTGCTGTACCGCAACTCGTGGAATGAAGTACGTACGCTGCACTTCAACGGCGAGCAGGCGATGATTGAAGCGTTAAAAACGATTCTGGGCAAAATGCACCAGGATGCCGCGCCGCCGGATAGCGTCGAAGTGTTCTGCTACAGCCAGCATCTGCGTGGGTTAATCCGTACCCGCGTGCAGCAACTGGTTTCTGAGTGTATCGAGCTGCGCCTTTCCAGTACCCGCCAGGAAACCGGGCGTTTCAAAGCGCTGCGCGTGTCTGGTCAGACGTGGGGACTGTTCTTCGAGCGTCTGAACGTATCGGTACAGAAACTGGAAAACGCCATCGAATTCTATGGGGCGATTTCACACAACAAACTGCACGGCCTTTCCGTCCAGGTTGAAACGAACCACGTGAAACTCCCGTCGGTGGTGGATGGCTTTGCCAGTGAAGGGATCATTCAGTTCTTTTTCGAAGAAACGGGCGATGAGCAGGGCTTTAATATTTATATCCTGGATGAGAGTAACCGCGCGGAGGTGTATCACCACTGCGAGGGAAGCAAAGAAGAGCTGGTACGTGATGTCAGCCGCTTCTATTCATCGTCGCACGATCGCTTTACCTACGGCTCCAGCTTCATCAACTTTAACCTGCCGCAGTTCTATCAGATTGTGAAAACCGACGGACGTGCGCAGGTGATTCCGTTCCGTACCCAGCCGCTCAACCCGGTCCCGCCAGCTAATCAGGATAACGACACGCCGATGTTGCAGCAGTATTTCTCCTGAGGCTTTTCGCCCGGTGGCGGCTACGCCTTACCGGGCCTACTGTAGGCCGGATAAGCAAAGCGTATCCGGCAAAAAATCAACGGAAGCTCACCTCTTCACCCGACTGCTGCGTTGCCGCCTGCTCCAGCAAATCCCAGAACGTTTCGCCGCTACGGTCGCAGATCCACTCGTCGCCTTTCAGGTCAAAGTGGTAGCCGCCTTGTTTGGTTGCCAGCCACACCTGGTGCAGCGGCTCCTGACGGTTAATAATGATTTTGCTGCCGTTTTCGAAGCTGATGGTCAGCACGCCGCCGTTGATCTCACAATCGATATCGCTGTCGCCGTCCCAGTCATCCAGACGCTCCTCAATGGTCATCCACAGGGTGTCGGCAAGGCGATGAAATTCACTGTCGTTCATTTTCTTATCCTGTTTTTCGTGATGACGGCAGTATAACCTGAAACAAAACGCGTTGCAGATTACAGGCTAACTCTTGCTTTTACGCCTTCTCCTGCGATGATAGAAAACAGAAAGCATGAACTTTACAGGCAATCCATAATGAAAAACGTGTTAAAGCCACTCGCTGTCATTTTAACTCTGTTCAGCCTGACGGGCTGTGGGCTAAAAGGCCCGCTCTATTTCCCGCCAGCAGATAAAACCGCGCCGCCTCCGACCAAGAGCGTTCAGCCGCAATCGCAATCCACCACGCCCGAGAAAAACGATCGTGGGATCAGCGACGGCCCTTCTCAGGTGAATTACTGACGGCAGGAATAGATTTACATTTCTGTACCCGCGTGAACGGAGTGAATGATGCAATTCTCTAAAATGCATGGCCTTGGCAACGATTTTATGGTCGTCGACGCGGTAACGCAGAATGTCTTTTTCTCACCAGAGCTGATCCGCCGCCTGTCCGACAGGCATCTCGGCGTTGGGTTTGATCAGTTGCTGGTGGTTGAACCTCCGTATGATCCGGAGCTGGATTTCCACTACCGTATTTTTAATGCCGACGGCAGTGAAGTGTCACAGTGTGGCAATGGCGCCCGTTGTTTTGCTCGCTTTGTTCGCCTGAAAGGGCTGACCAATAAACGTGATATTCGCGTCAGTACCGCGAATGGTCGTATGGTGTTAACCGTAACCGACGACGAACTGGTGCGGGTGAATATGGGGGAACCCAACTTTGAACCTTCGCAGGTTCCGTTTCGCGCCAACAAAGCAGAGAAGACCTATATTATGCGCGCGGCCGAACAGACAATATTGTGCGGCGTGGTTTCAATGGGGAACCCACACTGCGTGATTCAGGTTGATGATGTTGATACGGCCACGGTGGAAACGCTGGGACCGGTGCTGGAAAGCCACGAACGCTTTCCTGAACGCGCCAACATCGGCTTTATGCAGGTGGTAAAGCGCGAGCATATCCGGCTGCGCGTCTATGAACGCGGGGCGGGTGAAACGCAGGCCTGCGGCAGCGGAGCGTGCGCCGCTGTTGCGGTAGGTATTCAGCAGGGCCTGCTGGCAGAAGAGGTGAGGGTGGAGTTACCTGGCGGTCGACTTGATATCGCCTGGAAAGGTCCGGGTCATCCGCTGTATATGACTGGCCCGGCGGCACATGTCTACGACGGATTTATTCACTTATGAAGCAACCAGGGGAAGAACTACAGGAAACGCTCATGGAGCTCGACGATCGGGCGGTCGTCGATTACCTGCAACGTAATCCTGAGTTTTTTATCCGTAATGCCCGGGCAGTTGAAGCGATGCGCGTCCCACACCCTGTGCGGGGCACGATCTCTTTAGTTGAATGGCATATGGCGCGGGCACGTAATCATATTAATGTGCTTGAAGAGAACATGGCGTTATTGATGGAACAAGCCAACGCCAATGAAAGCCTGTTCTATCGTCTGCTAAATCTGCAAAGTCGCCTGGTGTCGGCCAGCAGTCTTGACGATATGCTGATGCGATTTCATCGCTGGGCGCGTGAGCTGGGGCTGGCCGGCGCGACGGTGCGTCTGTTTCCGGACCGGTGGCGACTTGGCGCGCCATCCAAATTTACGCATCTGGCATTAAGCCGTCAGGCCTTTGAACCGTTGCGTATTCAGCGTCTGGGGCAGTCGCAGCACTATCTTGGGCCACTCAATGGTCCGGAATTACTGGTTATGATGCCGGAGGCGAAAGCGATAGGCTCGGTGGCGATGTCGATGCTGGGGCAAGATGGTTCCCTGGGCGTGATGCTATTCAGCAGCCGTGACGTTAACCATTACCAGCAGGGGCAAGGTACACAATTACTGCAAGAAATCTCGCTGATGTTGCCGGAGCTGCTGGAGCGCTGGATTGAACGCGTATGACCGATTCACCCCTTTCTCAGGATGTGGCGCGCTTTTTGCGCTATCTGGGCGTTGAGCGCCAGCTTAGCCCTATCACGCTACTCAATTATCAGCGTCAGCTTGATGCCATCATCGCGTTAGCCGGAGAAACCGGTCTGCAAAGCTGGCAACAATGTGACGCTGCAATGGTACGCAGCTTTGCTGTGCGCAGCCGTCGTAAAGGGCTGGGAGCGGCGAGTCTGGCATTGCGTCTCTCTGCATTACGCAGTTTTTTCGACTGGCTGGTTAATCAGGGCGAGCTGAAAGCCAACCCGGCAAAAAGCGTTTCCGCGCCGAAAGCGCCACGCCACTTACCTAAAAATATCGACGTCGATGATGTTAATCGTCTGCTGGATATCGATCTCAACGATCCCCTTGCCGTGCGCGACCGGGCGATGCTGGAAGTGATGTACGGCGCGGGACTGCGTTTATCTGAACTGGTTGGGCTGGATATTAAACATCTCGATCTCGACACCGGCGAAGTGTGGGTGATGGGCAAGGGCAGTAAAGAACGTCGTCTGCCGATCGGCCGCAATGCGGTGGCGTGGATTGAGCACTGGCTGGATCTGCGCGGTTTATTTGGCGGGGATGACGATGCGTTGTTCCTGTCTAAACTGGGCAAGCGCATCTCTGCGCGTAACGTGCAGAAACGCTTTGCGGAATGGGGTATCAAACAGGGGCTGAACAGCCACGTCCATCCCCACAAATTGCGCCACTCTTTTGCGACGCATATGCTGGAGTCGAGCGGCGATCTGCGCGGAGTGCAGGAGTTATTGGGTCATGCCAATCTCTCCACTACTCAAATCTATACCCATCTTGATTTTCAACACCTGGCTTCAGTGTACGATGCGGCGCATCCGCGCGCCAAACGGGGGAAATAATGCGTTTTTACCGGCCTTTGGGGCGTATTTCTGCGCTCACCTTTGACCTTGATGACACCCTTTACGATAACCGTCCCGTTATCACACGTACCGAGCAGGAAGCGCTCGCGTTTGTACAGAATTATCATCCGGCGTTGAATTCGCTGCAAAATAGCGACCTGCAGCGCTTACGTCAGGCCGTTCGTGACGCCGAGCCGGAAATCTACCACGACGTTACCCAATGGCGTCACCGCGCCGTAGAACGCGCTATGCTGGAGGCTGGTCTGTCAGCGGCAGAAGCCTTGATGGGGGCGAATGCGGCGATGATGAATTTCGCCAAATGGCGTAGCCGCATTGATGTTCCGCAGGCGACACATGACACGCTGAAGGCGCTGGCCCGCAAATGGCCGCTGGTGGCGATCACCAATGGTAACGCGCAGCCGGAACTGTTTGGTCTGGGTGATTATTTTGAGTTTGTGCTGCGCGCCGGTCCCGACGGGCGCTCAAAACCGTTCAGCGACATGTACGCGCTGGCAGCGGAAAAACTGAAAATGCCGGTAGGTGAAATTCTGCATGTGGGTGATGACCTGACGACAGACGTTGCAGGCGCTATTCGTTGTGGTATGCAGGCTTGCTGGATCAAACCGGAAAATGCCGACCTGATGCAAACCGCAGACAGCCGTTTGCTGCCGCATATTGAAATTTCACAGTTGGCATCTCTGACCTCGCTGATATAATCACCAGCAGAACTCTGTATATATACCCAGCTTTTTGGCGGATGGCGCTACGCTTCTCCGCCTTACCTACTTTTACGCGGCGGTGCCAATGGACGTTTCTTACCTGCTCGACAGCCTTAATGATAAACAGCGTGAAGCGGTGGCCGCGCCACGCAGCAACATGCTGGTTCTGGCAGGCGCGGGGAGTGGTAAAACTCGCGTACTGGTGCACCGTATCGCCTGGTTACTGACGGTAGAGAACAACTCGCCGTACTCCATTATGGCGGTGACCTTTACCAACAAAGCGGCGGCGGAAATGCGCCACCGTATTGGTCAGATCATGGGAACCAGCCAGGGCGGAATGTGGGTGGGGACCTTTCACGGCCTGGCGCACCGTCTGTTGCGCGCGCACCATATGGATGCGAATCTGCCGCAGGATTTCCAGATCCTCGACAGCGAGGACCAACTGCGTCTGCTCAAGCGCCTGATCAAAGCGATGAACCTTGACGAAAAGCAGTGGCCGCCGCGTCAGGCAATGTGGTTTATCAACAGCCAGAAAGATGAAGGGCTGCGCCCGCACCATCTGCAAAGCTACGGCAACCCGGTCGAACAGACCTGGCAGAAGGTCTATCAGGCTTATCAGGAAGCCTGCGATCGCGCGGGGCTGGTGGATTTCGCCGAACTGCTGCTGCGCGCCCATGAACTGTGGCTCAACAAGCCGCACATTCTGCAGCACTACCGCGAACGCTTTACCAATATCCTGGTGGACGAATTCCAGGATACCAACAACATTCAGTACGCCTGGATCCGTCTGCTGGCGGGCGACACCGGCAAGGTGATGATCGTGGGCGATGATGACCAGTCGATCTACGGCTGGCGCGGCGCGCAGGTGGAGAACATTCAGCGCTTCCTCAACGATTTCCCGGGCGCAGAAACCATTCGTCTGGAGCAGAACTACCGTTCGACCAACAATATTCTTAGCGCAGCTAACGCCCTGATTGAAAATAACAACGGGCGCCTGGGTAAAAAACTGTGGACCGACGGCGTCGACGGCGAGCCGATCTCGCTGTATTGCGCCTTCAACGAACTTGATGAAGCGCGCTTCGTGGTCAATCGCATTAAAACCTGGCAGGACAACGGCGGCGCGCTGGAACAGTGCGCGATTCTGTATCGTAGCAACGCCCAGTCACGCGTGTTGGAAGAAGCCTTACTACAGGCCAGCATGCCGTATCGTATCTATGGCGGTATGCGCTTCTTTGAACGTCAGGAAATTAAAGACGCGCTCTCCTACCTGCGTCTGATCGCTAATCGCAATGACGATGCCGCGTTTGAGCGTGTGGTGAATACGCCAACGCGCGGGATTGGCGATCGTACTTTAGATGTCGTACGCCAGACTTCCCGTGACCGCCAGCTAACATTGTGGCAGGCCTGTCGTGAACTGCTGCAGGAAAAAGCCCTGGCCGGTCGCGCCGCCAGCGCCTTACAGCGCTTTATGGAATTGATTGACGCGCTGGCGCAAGAGACTGCCGATATGCCGCTGCACGTGCAGACTGACCGGGTGATTAAAGATTCCGGTCTGCGCATGATGTACGAGCAGGAAAAAGGCGAGAAGGGTCAGACGCGTATCGAAAACTTAGACGAACTGGTGACGGCAACGCGCCAGTTCAGCTACAACGAAGAAGACGAAGACTTAATGCCGCTGCAGGCGTTCCTCTCCCACGCCGCGCTGGAAGCAGGCGAAGGGCAAGCGGATACCTGGCAGGACGCGGTACAGCTGATGACCCTGCACTCGGCGAAAGGGCTGGAGTTCCCGCAGGTATTTATCGTGGGTATGGAAGAAGGCATGTTCCCGAGCCAGATGTCGCTGGATGAAGGCGGCCGTCTCGAAGAAGAACGTCGCCTGGCCTATGTTGGCGTCACCCGCGCGATGCAGAAACTGACGCTCACCTACGCCGAAACGCGTCGTTTGTACGGTAAAGAGGTTTACCATCGTCCGTCGCGCTTTATCGGCGAACTGCCGGAAGCGTGCGTTGAAGAGGTGCGTCTGCGCGCCACGGTTAGCCGTCCGGTGAGCCATCAGCGGATGGGCACGCCAATGGCGGAAAACGATACCGGCTACAAACTTGGCCAGCGGGTACGCCACGCGAAGTTCGGCGAGGGCACCATCGTCAACCTCGAAGGTAGCGGTGAGCACAGTCGTTTGCAGGTCGCGTTCCAGGGGCAGGGCATTAAATGGCTGGTGGCGGCTTACGCCAGACTGGAAACGGTGTGATCGCCTGATGTCGTTGCGCGTATCAGATCTACTGACCGGGTAACATTTTGATTTGTAGGCCGGATAAGGCGAAGCCGCCATTCGGCTATCTGCCGGTTAATATTCTGAAATCATAGATAAATAATTCCCCTCTGCTAACCTTTCTGTATAAGGGGAAATTATTACTTTTTCGCCATCCGTTGCGTGTTGACGTCAAAATTTTGCTGGCGTAACATGCGCGCACGATTACGCTAAGAGGACATTCGCCTTGGACACACCCAGTAGATACTGGCTCATTATCCTGTCATCCAGGATCAACTCCTAAGGCTATCCCTTTTTGCTGATAGCCTTCGCGGTTGTCAGCGACCTTCTGTTTTTTCCCGTCGCGCTGAGTCAGGCTGTTTAATGGTCTGAAACCCAATTTGTTTCTGTGTGCCCTCCGAACTGTCCGATAATTTTTTGCATTGGGAGTCCCGGTCATGCTGAGCGCATTTCAACTGGAAAACAATCGTTTAACTCGCCTTGAGGCAGACGAGATCGAGCACCTGGCCAGTTCGGTTTGGGTCGATTTAGTCGAGCCGGATGACGAAGAACGAAACCGTGTGCAAAAGGACTTGGGCCAGAATCTGGCCACGCGCCCTGAACTGGAAGACATCGAAGCATCCGCACGTTTTTTTGAAGACGAGGATGGACTGCACATTCACTCCTTCTTCTTCTATGAAGACGCCGACGATCACGCGGGTAACTCAACCGTCGCATTTACCATTCGCGAAGGCCGCCTGTTTACCCTGCGCGAACGCGAACTGCCGGCGTTTCGTCTGTATCGCATGCGTGCGCGTAACCAGGCGATGGTGGATGGTAACGCCTACGAGCTGCTACTCGATCTGTTCGAAACCAAAATTGAACAGTTGGCGGATGAGATTGAAAACATCTATAGCGACCTGGAAAAACTCAGCCGTGTGATCATGGAAGGGCGTCAGGGCGATGAGTATGACGAAGCGCTTTCCACGCTGGCGGAACAGGAAGATATCGGCTGGAAGGTACGCCTGTGTCTGATGGATACCCAGCGCGCACTGAACTTTCTGGTGCGTAAAGCGCGTCTGCCGGGTGGTCAACTGGAGCAGGCGCGTGAGATCCTGCGCGATATCGAGTCTCTGCTGCCACATAACGAATCTCTGTTCCAGAAGGTTAACTTCCTGATGCAGGCGGCGATGGGCTTTATCAATATTGAGCAGAACCGCATCATCAAGATCTTCTCGGTGGTCTCGGTGGTATTTCTGCCGCCGACGCTGGTGGCTTCCAGCTACGGCATGAACTTTGAATTCATGCCGGAACTGCACTGGAGCTTCGGTTATCCTGGCGCGATTGTCTTTATGATGCTCGCAGGTCTGGCACCGTATCTGTACTTTAAACGTAAGAACTGGCTTTAATGGCGGTGTCTTATCAGGCCTACAGATTCCGTAGGCCTGATAAGCGTAGCGCCATCAGGCAAAAAGCCTTCACATCCCCATACGCGTTCTGCGTTGCGTATAAATCGCATCCATCACGAAAATCGCCAGCGCCACCCAGATAAAGGCGAACGTCACCATTTTATCCGCTCCCGGCACTTCACCGTAAAAGGTGATCGCCAGCAGGAACATCAACGTGGGTCCGATATACTGGAAGAAACCCAGTGTGGAAAGACGCAGACGTGTCGCTGCGCCGGTAAAGCACAGCAACGGAATGGTGGTCACGATACCGGCGGCAATCAGTAGCAGATTGAGTGACATCGGGTTTTGCCCCATATGGCTGGTTGGGCTATCCGCAATGCCAAACAGGTAGATAGCGGCAACGGGTAAGAGCCACAGGGTTTCAATCAACATGCCGGTTTGCGCTTCAACGGCAATCTTCTTACGCACCAGACCATAAAAAGCAAAGCTGAACGCCAGTCCCAGCGCGATTATCGGCAATGAGCCGAAGGTCCACAGCTGTACCAGTACGCCGCAGGCGGCTAACAGTACCGCCAACCACTGCATGCGACGAAAGCGCTCGCCGAGGAAAAGCATCCCCAGCACGATATTCACCAGCGGGTTAATAAAATAGCCGAGACTGGCTTCCAGCATATGGTGATTATTGACCGCCCAAATGAACAGCAGCCAGTTTCCGCCGATGAGCACCGCAGAGAGCGCCAGTAGGAAGATCTTCTTTGGCGTTTGTAGCAGCGTTTTAACACCCGACCACTGGCGGCTGATGCTCATCAGCACCACCATAAAGAAAAATGACCAGATGACGCGGTGCGTCAGGATCTCATCCGCCGGGACATAGTAAATCAGCTTGAAGTAGGCGGGAGCGATACCCCAAATAAAATAGGCAGCCAGAGCGAGTAACACGCCCTGCCGCGTTTGTTTAGCATCCATCGGGAAAACTCATTGCAGAAATGTAACAGCAGTTTACCTTTTTTTAAGCGCTTACCCCACCATATAAGTGGCGGTTGCGCTGGCGATATAGAGCTGTTCTTCGTTATGCAGTTCCACGCGCGCAACGGCTACTTTATTACCCGCCCGCAGCAGGCTGCTGGTAGCGGTAAAGCGATTCCCTCTCCCCGGGCGCAGGTAATCAACGCGTAAATCGATGGTGCCCATACGTGACATGCGCTGACGCAGTTCGTCCTCACTGATCGTTTCGTGACGGGTCAACGTGCTGCCTACACATACCAGTCCGGCGGCGACGTCGAGTGCTGAGGCGATCACTCCGCCATGCAGAATGCTTTGCGCCCAGTTACCGACCATCATCGGTTGATTATTAAACGCTAATTGCGCAAATTCTTTTTCATAGCGTTCCAGTTCCAGCCCCAGCGCACGGTTAAACGGCATATGATAAACAAACATTTCACCCACTAACTTCAGGGCTTCTTCAGCGGTCAGTACAGCAGACATACGATCTTAATACCTTATTGGTTAATGAAATGTTGATATTATGCTTATTATTTGTTGTTTTCTACTTTAGGACGGGATAACTAACGAGGAACGAGCTAAGTATGTAGAATGCTTGTCAGAAAATTATACAATTCATCAATATTTTGGTTCAGGAGAACATTACCGATGCGGGCGATTCTGGGATGGTTACTACCAGCAGTCATGCTGCCGTTGACCGCGTATGCGCAGGAAGCGACAGTAAAAGAGATTCATGATGCACCAGCAGTTCGGGGCAGTATCATCGCTAATATGCTGCAAGAGCATGACAACCCTTTCACGCTTTACCCTTATGACACCAACTACCTTATCTACACCAATACCAGCGACATGAACAAAGAGGCGATCAGCAGCTATAGCTGGTCGGACAATGCGCGCAAAGATGAGGTGAAGTTTCAGCTAAGCCTGGCGTTTCCCCTTTGGCGAGGAATATTGGGTCCGAACTCGGTTCTTGGCGGTTCCTATACGCAGAAATCCTGGTGGCAGCTTTCGAACAGTGAAGAATCTTCACCGTTTCGCGAAACCAACTACGAGCCGCAGTTGTTCCTTGGTTTCGCCACCGACTATCGCTTTGCCGGGTGGACGCTACGTGATGTCGAAATGGGTTATAACCATGATTCCAACGGGCGCTCCGACCCCACTTCACGTAGCTGGAACCGCCTGTATACCCGCCTGATGGCAGAAAACGGCAACTGGCTGGTGGAAGTAAAGCCGTGGTACGTCATTGGCAGTACCGATGATAACCCCGACATCACCAAATACATGGGCTATTATCAGCTGAAAATGGGGTATCACCTGGGCGACGCCGTTATCAGCGTGAAAGGTCAGTACAACTGGAATACCGGCTACGGCGGCGCAGAGTTAGGGGCAAGCTATCCTATTACGAAGCATGTTCGTCTCTACACCCAGGTCTACAGTGGTTACGGAGAATCGCTGATTGACTACAACTTCAATCAGACCCGTGTTGGCGTGGGTGTAATGCTTAACGATATCTTCTGACAGATATTGAGAGTATTTTAATCATTGCAGTTTCTTTCTCAGGCGCTGAAAATAGCGCCTGTTTTTATTTCAGGTTAATGGGGTTAATGTGGCGCAGGCGGAAGTGTTGAATCTGGAAATGGGCGCTAAACAGGTTTTGCAGGAAACCTTTGGCTACCAACAGTTTCGCCCAGGCCAGGAAGAAATTATCGACACCGTGCTCTCTGGTCGCGACTGCCTGGTCGTTATGCCCACCGGTGGCGGCAAATCCCTGTGCTATCAAATTCCCGCATTATTACTCAACGGACTCACCGTTGTTGTTTCGCCGCTGATTTCCCTGATGAAAGACCAGGTCGATCAACTGCTGGCCAACGGCGTGGCGGCGGCGTGCCTGAACTCCACCCAAAGTCGTGAGCAGCAGCTTGAGGTGATGGCCGGCTGCCGCAGCGGGCAGGTTCGCTTGCTGTATATTGCCCCTGAGCGCCTGATGCTGGATAACTTCCTTGAGCATCTTGGGCACTGGAATCCGGTGCTGCTGGCGGTGGATGAAGCGCACTGTATTTCGCAGTGGGGGCATGACTTCCGCCCTGAATACGCCGCGCTGGGCCAGCTGCGTCAGCGTTTCCCAACGCTGCCGTTTGTGGCGTTAACCGCGACCGCGGATGAAACCACCCGGCTGGATATCGTGCGCCTGCTGGGCCTCAACGATCCGTTAATTCAGATCAGCAGCTTTGATCGGCCGAATATTCGCTACATGCTGATGGAGAAGTTTAAGCCGCTCGATCAACTGATGCGCTACGTGCAAGAACAACGCGGTAAATCCGGCATTATTTACTGTAACAGCCGCGCCAAAGTCGAAGACACCGCTGCGCGCCTGCAAAGCCGCGGCATCAGCGCCGGGGCTTATCATGCCGGGCTGGAAAACAGCGTGCGCGCCGAGGTGCAGGAAAAATTCCAGCGCGATGACCTGCAAATTGTGGTGGCGACCGTAGCGTTCGGCATGGGGATCAACAAACCTAACGTGCGCTTCGTAGTGCATTTTGATATCCCGCGCAACATTGAGTCCTATTATCAGGAAACCGGTCGTGCCGGGCGTGATGGCCTGCCGGCGGAAGCGATGCTGTTTTACGATCCGGCTGATATGGCGTGGCTCCGCCGTTGCCTCGAAGAGAAACCTGCCGGACAACTGCTGGATATCGAACGCCATAAGCTCAATGCGATGGGGGCGTTTGCCGAGGCGCAAACCTGTCGTCGTCTGGTTCTGCTGAATTATTTTGGCGAGGGGCGTCAGGAGCCGTGTGGTAACTGCGATATCTGTCTCGATCCGCCAAAACAGTACGACGGCTTAAACGATGCGCAGATTGCGCTTTCCACGATTGGCCGGGTCAATCAGCGCTTTGGTATGGGATATGTGGTGGAGGTTCTGCGCGGAGCGAATAATCAGCGTATCCGCGAGTTGGGCCACGATAAACTCAAGGTTTATGGCATGGGGCGCGATAAAAGCCATGAACACTGGGTGAGCGTAATTCGCCAGCTTATCCATCTTGGGCTGGTGACGCAAAATATCGCGCAGCATTCCGCACTGCAGATGACCGATGCCGCGCGTCCGGTTCTGCGCGGCGAAGTCCCGTTGCAGCTTGCGGTACCGCGAATCGTGGCGCTGAAACCGCGCGCTATGCAGAAATCCTTCGGCGGCAATTACGATCGCAAACTGTTTGCCAAATTGCGTAAGCTGCGTAAAGCCATTGCCGATGAAGAGAATATCCCGCCGTATGTGGTGTTCAACGACGCCACGTTGATTGAAATGGCCGAGCAGATGCCGGTTTCGCCGAGCGAAATGCTGAGCGTCAACGGCGTGGGAATGCGTAAACTTGAACGTTTTGGCAAAGAGTTTATGGCACTTATTCGCGCCCACGTCGATGGTGACGACGAAGAGTAGTCAGCCAGGCAAAAAAGTGCCAGGATGGTGACTCACTGAACTATTTCCCCGCGAGTCATTTTTATGTTAACGCTATTTTTTACCGTTGCGTTGGTGCATATCGTTGCGCTGATGAGTCCCGGTCCCGATTTCTTCTTTGTTTCTCAAACGGCCGTTAGCCGTTCGCGCAAAGAAGCCATGATGGGCGTGCTGGGTATTACCTGTGGCGTCATGGTCTGGGCTGGCGTGGCGCTGCTTGGCCTGCATCTGATTATCGAAAAAATGGCCTGGCTGCACACCATTATCATGGTGGGCGGCGGCCTGTATCTGTGCTGGATGGGTTACCAGATGCTGCGCGGCGCGTTTAAAAAACAGGACGTAGCGGCCCCTGCCCCACAGGTTGAACTGGCGCAGAGCGGACGCAGCTTTTTAAAAGGCCTGTTGACCAACCTCGCCAACCCGAAAGCGATTATCTATTTTGGCTCCGTGTTCTCATTGTTTGTTGGCGATAGTGTAGGAACGGGCGCGCGTTGGGGCATTTTCGCGCTGATCATCGTGGAAACGCTGGCGTGGTTTACCGTAGTTGCCAGCCTGTTTGCATTACCGAAAATGCGTCGCGGCTATCAGCGTCTGGCGAAGTGGATCGATGGCTTTGCCGGCGCGCTGTTCGCGGGCTTCGGTATCCATCTGATCATTTCGCGCTAAGCTTCCTTCATGCCGGATAAGCACTAACGCCATCCGGCACCGTTATCAGGCATGCCTTGCCGATGCCAGCAGGGCGCCTATCAGCATAAACAGTGAACCAAACACTTTGTTCAGCGCTTTCATTTGCTTTGGCCCCTTAATCCAGCCAGCAATGCGCGTAGCCAGCGTCGCGTAACCGATCATCACAATAATATCGACCACAATGGTCGTGACGCCAAGCACCACATACTGCATCAACTGCGGTTCCTGCGGCAGGATAAACTGCGGGAACAGGGCGGCAAGAAAAACAATGCTTTTGGGGTTGGTCAGATTAACAAAGACCGCGCGTTTGAACAGGCGGCTGCGCGATTGCGTATTCGCCATGGTGTTCAGATCGATAGCGCCCGCCGCCCGCCATTGCTGAATTCCTAGCCAAATCAGGTAAGCCGCGCCCGCCCACTTCAGCACTTCAAACGCGATCGCTGAACGTGAAAATAGCGTTCCCAGCCCTACGCCAACCAAAACGATATGAATGCCCAGTCCGGTCTGTAGACCCGCAATCGATGCGCTGGCACCGCGATAACCGTGGCTGATGGCGGTGGTCATGGTGTTGATTGCGCCAGAGCCTGGAGACAAGCTCAAAATAATAGAGGTCAGCAGGTAGGCGAACCACCATTCAAAGGTCATGAGAAACTCCCGGATTGTCTATTTTTATGCCACAATACGCTACTGTCGGTACGTTGTATCAGACATGGCAAAAAAAACGATTTTACTTGGTCAACGAGGCTGGATACCCGATGTTTCAGCAGCAAAAAGACTGGGAAACAAGAGAAAACGCGTTTGCTGCTTTTTCCATGGGACCACTGACAGATTTCTGGCGTCAGCGGGAAGAAGCGGAGTTTACGGGCGTAGATAATGTCCCCGTACATTTTGTGCGCTTTCACGCAGAGAAAAACGATCGCGTCATCGTCGTCTGTCCTGGACGCATTGAAAGCTATGTAAAATACGCTGAACTGGCGTACGACCTGTTTCATTCTGGTTTTGACGTTCTCATTATCGATCACCGTGGCCAGGGGCGTTCCGGCCGTATGCTTTCGGATCCGCATCGCGGTCATGTGGATAACTTTAATGACTATGTCGACGATTTAACCGCTTTCTGGCAGCAGGAAGTGTCACCCGGTCCGTGGAGAAAACGCTATATACTGGCGCATTCTATGGGCGGGGCGATTGCCACGTTGTTCCTGCAGCGTCACCCGAATCAGTGTGATGCCATTGCGCTTTGCGCGCCGATGTTTGGTATTGTGATGCGCTTTCCCGACTGGATGGTGCGTCAAATTCTGGACTGGGCTGAAGGGCATCCACGGATCCGCGAGGGTTATGCCATGGGGACCGGGCGCTGGCGGGCGCTGCCATTCGGGATGAATGCGGTAACCCACAGTCGACAGCGCTATCGGCGCAATCTGCGTTTCTATGCCGATGAACCTCGGCTGCGCGTGGGCGGTCCCACTTACCACTGGGTACGTGAAGGCATTCTGGCGGGTGAACAGGTCCTGGCCGGGTCGGGAGATGACGCGACGCCAACATTGCTTATCCAGGCCGAAGAAGAGCGTTTGGTTGATAACCGTATGCACGATCGCTTTTGTGAACTCCGCGCTGCAGCGGGCCATCCAGTAGAGGGAGGTCAGCCGCTTGTCATCAAAGGCGCGTACCATGAGATCCTTTTTGAAAAGGACGCAATGCGCTCAGTCGCGCTTAACGCTATTGTCGAATTTTTCGACAAGCATAACTCATCCAGCGGAAACCGCTTTGCCTAGAGGTTTAATTTTCTTATGTATCAGGTTGTTGCGTCTGATTTAGACGGTACGCTGCTTTCCCCCGACCATACGTTGTCCCCTTATGCCAAAGAGACACTGAAATTATTGACCGCACGTGGCGTTAACTTCGTGTTTGCGACTGGCCGTCATCATGTTGATGTGGGGCAAATTCGCGATAACCTTGGCATTAAAACCTACATGATCACATCCAACGGCGCGCGCGTGCACGATTCTGCCGGGAATCTGGTGTTTACCCATAACCTGGATCGCGACATTGCCAGCGACCTGTTCGGCGTGGTAAATGCAAATCCGGACATCGTAACCAACGTTTATCGTGATGATGAATGGTTTATGAATCGCCATCGCCCGGACGAAATGCGCTTCTTTAAAGAAGCGGTATTTAACTATTCTCTGTTTGAACCTGCGCTACTGGAGCCTGAAGGCGTCAGCAAAGTGTTTTTTACCACCGATTCTCATGAAAGGCTGCTGCCGCTGGAGCAGGCGATTAACGCCCGCTGGGGCGATCGCGTCAACGTCAGCTTCTCTACGCTTACCTGTTTGGAAGTTATGGCTGGCGGCGTGTCGAAAGGTCATGCGCTGGAAGCGGTGGCGAAAGCGATGGGCTACAGCCTGCAGGACTGCATCGCTTTCGGCGATGGCATGAACGATGCGGAAATGCTCTCCATGGCTGGTAAAGGCTGCATCATGGGCAACGCGCACCAACGCCTGAAAGATCTTCATCCGGAACTGGACGTGATTGGACTCAACGCCGATGATGCCGTGCCGCACTATCTGCGTAAGCTCTTTTTGCAGTAACGTCACCGTTCGTTAGTTGACCAGTTGTCAACTAAAAACTTCGCTACAATGGGTGTACCTTTTGTTAAGAGACATCCATTGTGGCGTTACTCATCATTACCACAATTCTGTGGGCCTTTTCCTTTAGCCTGTTTGGCGAGTACCTTGCCGGTCATGTCGATAGCTATTTTGCGGTGCTGGTGCGTGTTGGGCTGGCGGCGCTGGTGTTCCTGCCATTTTTACGCACCCGTGGGCACAGCGTAAAAACGATCGCGCTGTATATGCTGGTAGGGGCCATGCAGCTTGGCATTATGTATATGCTGAGTTTTCACGCCTATCTGTACCTGACGGTTTCAGAACTGCTGCTCTTTACCGTACTGACGCCGCTCTACATTACGCTGATTTATGATCTCATGAGCGGACGTCGTCTGCGCTGGAGCTACGCCTTCAGTGCGTTGCTGGCGGTGATCGGTGCGGGGATCATTCGTTACGACCAGGTGACCAGCCACTTCTGGACCGGCCTGCTGCTGGTACAGTTGTCCAATATCAGCTTTGCCATTGGCATGGTGGGCTACAAGCGTCTGATGGAAACGCGGCCAATGCCGCAGCACAACGCCTTCGCCTGGTTTTACATGGGGGCATTTATGGTGGCGATAGTGGCCTGGTTCATGCTGGGTAACGCGCAGAAAATGCCTGCAACTACACTACAGTGGGGCATCCTGGTGTTTCTTGGCGTGGCGGCGTCCGGCATCGGTTACTTTATGTGGAACTATGGCGCGACGCAGGTGGATGCGGGTACGCTGGGCATCATGAACAATATGCATGTGCCGGCCGGGCTGCTGGTTAACCTGGCTATCTGGCATCAACAGCCTCACTGGCCGAGCTTCATCATTGGTGCGGCTGTGATAGTGGCCTCACTGTGGGTACATCGAAAGTGGGTCGTTCCGCACTCCGCACAAACGGCAGGTGATCGCAGGCGTGATTCCGCGCTGAGCGAATAAACGCTTCCGTGACCGGCTGTCGCTGTTCGCCATCGCGCACGGCGGCGTACAGTCGGCTCCACAATCCATCACCCAGGGTTTTGGTTACCACCAGACCCTGGCGCTCAAAACTCTCCACCACCCAGTGTGGTAAAGCCGCGATACCCATTTTGGCTGCAACCATCTGAATCAGCAGCAGGGTGTTATCCACGCTCTTCAGCGACGGGCTAACGCCCGCAGGCTGCAGGAAATGCCGCCAGACATCCAGCCGACTCCGTTGTACCGGATAAATAAGCAGCGTCTCGCTGGCTAAATCCTCCGGGGTGATTTGCGTTTTGCTGGCCAGCGGATGGTCCGGCGCCAGGACCAGGCGTACTTCAAAATCAAACATCGGCGAGTAGTGCAATCCGCTGCGCGGCAGAATGTCGGAGGTCAACACCAGATCCAATTCATCCTGCTGTAGCGCAGGTTGCGGATCGAACGTCACGCCGGATTTAAAGTCCATTTCCACCTGCGGCCAGTTGGCACGAAAATTCTCCAGCGCGGGCGTCAGCCATTGGATACAGCTGTGGCATTCAATCGCGATGCGTAGCCGGGTTTGCTGCGGTTCGTTGCAGGCCTGCAGCGCGCGACCGATTTGCGGCAACACCTGGTTTGCCAACTGCAGCAAAATTTCGCCCTGCGGCGTAAAGCGCAGAGGCTGACTTTTACGGATAAAAAGACGAAAGCCGAGGCGTTGCTCCAGATCGCTGAACTGGTGAGAAAGGGCGGATTGGGTCTGATGCAACGTCGCCGCTGCGGCTGCCAGCGAACCACTATTCCGCAACGCCTGGAGCGTTTTCAGGTGTTTAATCTCGATCATGAAAGTCCTTCACTTCGGCATGAACAAATTGCGCTTGAGGAATATACAGTAACCGCCAATTATGGATGTGTAAACATCTGGACGGCTAAAATCCTTCGTCTTTTAAATTTATGGTGCGTTGGCTTCGTTTCCTCACCCCAGTCACTTACTTCAGTAAGCTCCTGGGATGAGCAAACTTGCCGCCTTCCCTAAATTCAAAATCCATAGGATTTACATATAATTAGAGGAAGAAAAATGACAATATTGAATCACACCCTCGGTTTCCCTCGCGTTGGCCTGCGTCGCGAGCTGAAAAAAGCGCAAGAAAGCTACTGGGCGGGAAATTCTTCCCGTGAGGAATTGCTGGCTGTTGGCCGCGAGCTGCGCGCCCGCCACTGGGATCAGCAGAAGCAGGCGGGCATTGACCTGCTGCCGGTGGGCGATTTTGCCTGGTACGATCACGTGCTAACCACCAGCCTGCTGCTCGGTAACGTTCCGGCACGTCATCAAAATAAAGACGGCTCGGTTGATATCGATACCTTATTCCGCATTGGTCGTGGTCGCGCCCCGACGGGTGAGCCAGCGGCGGCGGCAGAAATGACCAAATGGTTTAATACCAACTATCACTACATGGTGCCGGAGTTCACCAAAGGTCAGCAGTTCAAACTGACCTGGACCCAACTGCTGGATGAAGTGGACGAAGCGCTGGCGCTCGGCCACAAGGTGAAGCCTGTACTGCTTGGGCCGGTAACTTACCTGTGGCTGGGGAAAGTGAAGGGCGAACAGTTTGACCGCCTGACCCTGCTCAACGACATTCTGCCGGTTTACCAGCAGGTGCTGGCCGAGCTGGCGAAACGCGGTATTGAGTGGGTACAGATTGATGAACCCGCGCTGGTACTGGAGCTGCCGCAGGTTTGGCTGAACGCCTTCAAACCCGCGTATGACGCGCTGGCAGGGCAGGTAAAATTACTGCTGACCACTTATTTTGAAGGCGTAACGCCGAACCTGGATACCATTACCGCGCTGCCGGTGCAGGGTCTGCACGTTGATTTCGTTCATGGCAAAGATGACGTTGCCGGGCTGCACCAACGCCTGCCTGCCGACTGGCTGCTGTCAGCCGGTTTGGTAAACGGTCGTAACGTCTGGCGCGCCGATCTCAGCGAAAAATATGCGCAAATTAAAGACATCGTCGGGAAACGTGCTCTGTGGGTGGCTTCTTCCTGCTCTCTGCTGCACAGCCCAATCGATCTCAGTGTGGAAACCCGCCTTGATGCCGAAGTGAAGAGCTGGTTTGCCTTCGCGCTGCAAAAGTGCGGCGAGCTGGCGCTGCTGCGCGATGCCCTGAACAGCGGCGATACGGCGGCAATTGTGGAATGGAGCGCACCGATCCAGGCGCGTCGTCACTCTACCCGCGTACACAACGCCGCAGTGGAAAAACGTCTGGCGGCGATCACCGCGCAAGACAGCCAGCGCGTCAACGCTTACCCGGTTCGCGCCGAGGCGCAGCGTGCCCGCTTTAATCTACCGGCATGGCCGACCACTACGATCGGTTCATTCCCGCAAACCACCGAAATTCGCGGTCTGCGGCTGGATTTCAAAAAGGGCAACCTGGATGCTGGTCACTACCGTACCGGTATCGCCGAACATATAAAACAGGCGATCGTTGAACAGGAACGTCTGGGCCTCGATGTGCTGGTGCACGGTGAAGCCGAGCGTAATGACATGGTGGAATACTTTGGCGAGCATCTGGATGGTTTTGTCTTTACCCAGAACGGTTGGGTGCAGAGCTATGGTTCTCGCTGCGTGAAGCCGCCGGTGGTAATTGGCGACGTCAGCCGCCCGGAAGCGATCACCGTGGAGTGGGCGAAGTACGCGCAGTCGCTTACCGACAAGCCGGTAAAAGGTATGTTGACCGGTCCTGTGACCATTCTTTGCTGGTCATTCCCGCGTGAAGACGTGACGCGTGAAACCATCGCCAAGCAGATTGCGCTGGCGCTGCGTGATGAAGTGGCGGATCTGGAAGCGGCGGGTATCGGTATTATTCAGATTGATGAACCGGCGCTGCGCGAAGGTCTGCCGTTGCGTCGCAGCGACTGGGCCGAGTATCTGGCGTGGGGGGTAGAAGCCTTCCGCATTAACGCGGCGGTGGCGAAGGATGAAACTCAGATCCACACCCACATGTGTTACTGCGAGTTCAACGACATCATGGATTCCATTGCGGCGCTGGACGCGGATGTGATCACCATTGAGACCTCACGCTCCGACATGGAGTTGCTGGAATCGTTTGAAGAGTTCGACTATCCGAATGAAATTGGGCCGGGTGTCTACGATATTCACTCGCCGAACGTCCCGAGCGTGGAGTGGATTGAGGCCCTGCTGAAGAAGGCGGAGCAGCGTATTCCGGCGGAGCGGCTGTGGGTGAACCCGGACTGCGGCCTGAAAACCCGAGGCTGGCCGGAAACCCGTGCCGCACTGGCGAATATGGTGAAGGCCGCGCAGAACTTGCGTCAGGCTTAAAAACAAAACGGAGGCTAACGCCTCCGTTTTGATGATCGGTTTACCTGGCGATACTTATTTCTTCTCGCCGTATTGCGCGAACCACTCCAGCATTCTCTGCCAGCCATCTTTGGCGGACTCTTCGTGGTAGCTCGGGCGGTAATCGGCATTAAATGCATGCCCGGCATCGGGATAAACCACAATTTCCGCTTTTGCATTAGCGGCGCGTAGCGCCTGACGCATAGTTTCGACGGTAACCTGAGGAATACTGGTGTCCTGACCACCATAAAGCCCCAGAACAGGAGCGTTAAGATCGGTGGCGATATCAACGGGATGTTTCGGCGAGTTGAGGGTCTTATCGCCTACCAGTTTGCCATACCACGCTACCGCTGCTTTTAACTGCGGATTGTGCGCTGCATACAGCCAGGTGATGCGTCCACCCCAGCAAAAACCTGTGATCATTAATCGATGCGCGTCACCGCCGTTGCGGGAGGCCCAACTGGCGACGTGGTCCAGATCGGCTAGTACCTGAGCGTCAGGCACTTTGGCGACAAGGCCGCTGAGCAGCGTGGGGATATCGGCAAAGTCATTGGGATCGCCTTCGCGGAAATAGAGCTCTGGCGCGATAGCCAGATACCCTTCCAGGGCCAGACGGCGGCAAACGTCACGAATGTGTTCATGAATGCCAAAAATCTCCTGCACGACAATGACCACGGGCAGGGGGCCATCGGTCTGTTTTGGTCGTGCGTGATACGCTGGCATATCATCGCCTTGTGAAGGTATGGACGTTACACCGGCGATAATTGCGTTATCCGGTGTGTGAACCGTAGTAGACGTCGGTGGAGATACAGCAGGTGCAAAGCCAGATTGTCGTGTGGTCATGGTATTCTCCGTACCCTTAAATATTCAGCCAAAAAGCGCATTATTAACTATAGACATATGCAACGAACCACATTGCCTTAAACGGTCTATCTTTTGTGCAAGGCGTCTTTACATCACGTCATTTATGTGATGTGTATCACTATTTCATGGTAATCGAATGCAATTGATTTGCATCATGGTGATGTCTGTCACGAAAATTTGTTTATGCCTTCGGTAAAGTGTGTTTTTGCTTCTTCTGACAAAACCGATTCACAGAGGAGTTTTTATGTCTAAGTCTGATGTTTTTCATCTCGGCCTCACTAAGAACGATTTACAAGGGGCCCAGCTCGCTATCGTCCCTGGCGACCCGGAGCGTGTGGAAAAGATCGCCGCGCTGATGGATAAGCCGGTTAAGCTGGCATCCCATCGCGAGTTCACGACCTGGCGTGCTGAGCTGGATGGTAAAGCCGTGATCGTTTGCTCTACCGGTATCGGCGGCCCGTCCACCTCTATTGCCGTAGAAGAACTGGCGCAACTGGGCATTCGTACCTTCCTGCGTATCGGTACGACTGGCGCAATTCAGCCGCACATCAATGTTGGCGACGTGCTGGTCACCACTGCGTCTGTCCGTCTGGATGGTGCAAGCCTGCACTTCGCGCCAATGGAATTCCCGGCCGTTGCCGACTTCGAGTGCACCACTGCGCTGGTGGAAGCGGCGAAATCTATCGGTGCGACTACCCATGTGGGCGTCACCGCGTCATCTGACACCTTCTACCCGGGCCAGGAGCGTTATGACACCTTCTCTGGTCGCGTAGTGAGCCGTTTCAAAGGCTCGATGGAAGAGTGGCAGTCCATGGGGGTCATGAACTACGAAATGGAATCCGCAACGTTGCTGACCATGTGTGCCAGCCAGGGCCTGCGTGCCGGTATGGTTGCTGGTGTTATCGTGAACCGTACTCAGCAAGAGATCCCCAATGCGGAAACGATGAAACAAACGGAAAGCCACGCGGTGAAAATCGTGGTGGAAGCTGCCCGCCGTTTACTGTAATTCTCACTTCTGTTCAAAAAGGCCGACGCGTTCGGCCTTTTTATTTTGCGTAGTGCCTCGCAGGAAATTCCTTTTAAACTGGACGTTTATACAGCACAATTCTATTTTGTGCGGGTAAGCCGTTGCTGTAAGGGGGCGTTGTGGATATTTCAATTATGATGAGTGCTGTGTTGGCGTTAGCCGCAGGGCTGCTGGTGGGGTGGCTGGCGACAAAAGCGCGGGCCGATCAGATCCGTGCCGACCTCATCGAAGAGCGACGTGAACTGGATATTGCGTTAAGCGCTGCCCGCCAACAACTCGCACAGGAAGCCCACTGGCGCGACGAGTGCGAGCTACTCAATAACGAATTACGCAGCCTGCACAGCATCAACACCTCTCTGGAAGCCGATCTCCGTGAAGTCACTACCCGGCTGGAAGCGACGCAGCAGCATGCGGAAGATAAAATCCGCCAGATGATCAACAGCGAACAGCGCCTGAGTGAACAGTTTGAAAACCTGGCGAACCGCATTTTTGAGCACAGCAACCGCCGCGTCGATGAGCAAAACCGCCAAAGCCTGAACAGCCTGCTGGCACCGCTTCGTGAACAGCTGGACGGTTTTCGTCGTCAGGTTCAGGATAGCTTCGGCAAAGAGGCGCAGGAACGTCATACTCTGGCGCATGAAATTCGTAATCTTCAGCAACTGAACGCGCAGATGGCGCAGGAAGCGGTAAACCTGACGCGGGCCTTAAAAGGCGATAACAAAACGCAGGGCAACTGGGGGGAGGTGGTACTCACGCGGGTGCTTGAAGCCTCCGGTCTGCGTGAAGGTTATGAATACGAAACTCAGGTTAGCATTGAAAACGATGCCCGTTCGCGTATGCAGCCCGATGTCATTGTCCGGCTACCCCAGGGGAAAGATGTGGTGATCGACGCAAAAATGACGTTGGTTGCCTATGAGCGCTATTTTAACGCGGAAGATGAATATACCCGCGAGAGCGCGTTGCAGGAGCACATCGCCTCAGTGCGAAACCATATTCGTCTGCTGGGCCGAAAAGATTATCAACAGCTTCCCGGGCTGCGTTCGCTTGACTACGTGCTGATGTTTATTCCCGTCGAGCCTGCTTTTTTGCTGGCGCTGGACAGGCAACCTGAACTGATAACCGAGGCGCTTAAAAATAACATTATGCTGATCAGCCCCACCACGTTGTTAGTGGCATTGCGCACGATCGCCAACCTGTGGCGCTACGAGCATCAGAGCCGTAATGCGCAACAAATTGCCGATCGGGCCAGTAAACTTTATGACAAGATGCGCTTGTTTGTGGATGATATGTCGGCGATTGGCCAAAGTCTGGATAAAGCCCAGGACAACTACCGACAAGCGATGAAAAAACTCTCTTCAGGCCGTGGAAACGTCCTGTCACAGGCAGAGGCGTTTCGCAGTTTAGGTGTGGAAATTAAGCGCGAGATAAATCCTGAGCTGGCTGAACAAGCCACTACGCAGGATGAAGAGTACCGCTTGCGCTCGGTCCCTGAGACGCAACAGGATGCGCCTTACCCTGATGACGAAGCGGTAAATCAGCAATCAAACTAGTCCGTTTGGGGTAGTTGAACGGGGCAGAAGGGTAGGGCAAATTGGCCCAATCTGTTACACTTCTTGAACATTTTTTGAATGAGCAGGCACTGAGATGGTGGATAATTCACAAGAAACGACGCACTTTGGCTTTCAGACCGTCGCTAAAGAGCAGAAAGCTGACATGGTGGCCCACGTTTTTCATTCTGTGGCCTCGAAATATGACGTTATGAATGACTTAATGTCATTTGGCATTCATCGTTTGTGGAAGCGCTTCACCATTGATTGCAGTGGCGTGCGTCGCGGTCAAACCGTTCTGGATTTGGCGGGCGGTACGGGCGACCTGACGGCGAAATTCTCTCGCATGGTGGGTGAAACCGGTAAAGTCGTACTGGCGGATATCAATGACTCAATGCTCAAAATGGGTCGCGAAAAGCTGCGTAATATCGGCGTAGTAGGTAACGTTGAGTACGTTCAGGCGAACGCGGAAGCACTGCCTTTCCCTGATAACACGTTTGACTGCATTACCATTTCTTTCGGTCTGCGCAACGTAACGGATAAAGACAAAGCTTTACGATCCATGTATCGCGTGTTGAAGCCGGGCGGACGTTTACTGGTGCTGGAGTTCTCCAAGCCGATTATCGAACCGCTGAGCAAGGCCTACGATGCTTATTCTTTCCATGTTCTGCCGCGCATCGGTTCCATGGTCGCAAGCGATGCGGACAGTTACCGCTATTTGGCGGAATCCATTCGTATGCATCCCGATCAGGACACGCTAAAAGCAATGATGCAAGATGCCGGGTTCGAAAGCGTTGATTACTACAACCTGACGGCTGGTGTCGTTGCGCTGCATCGTGGTTACAAGTTCTGACAGGAGATTGGGGATGCCTTTAAAACCCTTAGTGACCGCAGGCGTTGAAAATCTGCTCAATACCTTTCTGTATCGTTCTCCTGCGCTGAAATCAGCCCGAACGCGTTTACAGAGCAAGGTGCTGCGTGTTGATCTTAAAGGATTTTCAACACCCTTAGTCCTGGTGTTTAGTGAGCGCCAGGTCGATGTGCTGGGGGCATGGGAAGGCGAAGCCGATTGCACAGTAATCACACATGCCAGCGTGTTGCCGAAATTACGCGACCGCCAGCAACTTACCACGCTTATTCGCAGCGGTGAGCTGGAGGTTCAGGGTGATATCCAGGTGGTGCAGAACTTTGTGGCGCTGGCCGATCTGGCTGAGTTTGATCCCGCAGAACTGTTAGCGCCCTATACCGGCGATATCGTCGCGGAGGGGGTCAGCAAAGTCTTGCGTGGCGGCGCGAAGTTCTTGCGCCATAACATTCAGCGCCAGCAGCGCTATGTAGCCGAAGCGATCACCGAAGAGTGGCGTATGGCTCCCGGCTCGCTCGAGGTTGCATGGTTTGCAGAAGAAACGGCAGCCGTTGAACGTGCGGTCGAATCTCTGGCCAAACGGCTGGAAAAACTGGAGGCCAAATGACGCCAGGTGAAGTACGGCGCCTTTATTTCATCATTCGCACTTTCTTAAGCTACGGTCTTGATGAACTCATCCCTAAAATGCGTATCACGCTGCCGCTTCGGTTGTGGCGTTACTCGCTGTTCTGGATGCCCAACCAACATAAAGACAAACCGCTGGGAGAAAGGCTGAGACTGGCTTTACAGGAGCTCGGCCCGGTGTGGATCAAATTTGGGCAAATGCTCTCTACCCGTCGTGACCTTTTCCCACCGCACATCGCCGATCAGCTTGCGCTATTGCAGGATCGCGTTGCCCCATTTGATGGGCAACGGGCGAAAGAACAAATCGAAGAAGCCATGGGCGGACTGCCCGTCGAGGAGTGGTTTGATGATTTTGAGATCACGCCGCTGGCATCCGCGTCTATTGCTCAGGTCCATACCGCACGACTGAAGTCCAATGGTAAAGAGGTGGTGATCAAAGTTATCCGCCCGGACATACTGCCGGTCATTAAAGCGGATTTAAAACTGATTTACCGCCTTGCGCGCTGGGTTCCTCGTCTGCTACCGGATGGCCGTCGTCTACGGCCAACAGAAGTGGTCCGCGAGTATGAAAAAACGTTGATTGATGAGCTGAACCTGCTGCGCGAATCGGCGAACGCAATTCAGCTGCGACGTAATTTTGAAGATAGCCCGATGCTGTACATCCCGGAAGTGTATTCCGACTATTGCAGTCAGAACATGATGGTGATGGAGCGCATATATGGTATCCCCGTATCGGATGTCGCAACGCTTGAGAAGAATGGCACCAACATGAAGTTGTTGGCTGAACGCGGCGTGCAGGTCTTCTTTACTCAGGTATTTCGCGACAGTTTTTTCCATGCGGACATGCATCCTGGGAATATTTTCGTGAGTTATGAGCACCCTGAAAACCCGAAATACATTGGTATTGATTGCGGGATTGTGGGTTCTTTAAATAAAGAAGATAAGCGCTACCTTGCTGAAAACTTTATTGCGTTCTTTAACCGAGACTACCGCAAAGTTGCCGAACTGCACGTGGATTCAGGTTGGGTTCCGCCTGATACCAACGTTGAAGAGTTTGAATTTGCAATCCGTACCGTGTGCGAGCCGATATTCGAAAAACCGCTGGCGGAGATTTCCTTTGGCCACGTGCTGTTGAATCTGTTTAACACCGCGCGTCGATTCAATATGGAAGTCCAGCCTCAGTTGGTTTTGCTCCAGAAGACGCTGCTGTACGTTGAAGGTGTCGGACGACAACTCTATCCGCAGTTAGATTTGTGGAAAACGGCCAAGCCGTTTCTCGAATCCTGGATTAAAGATCAGGTCGGTATTCCTGCGCTCGTCAGGGCATTTAAAGAAAAAGCTCCGTTCTGGGTCGAAAAAATGCCAGAAATACCTGAACTGGTGTATGACAGTTTGCGCCAGGGCAAATATTTACAGCACAGTGTTGATAAGATTGCCCGCGAGCTTCACGCGAATCATGTGCGTCAGGGACAATCCCGTTATTTATTGGGCATTGGCGCAACATTGTTGCTAAGTGGAACATTCCTGCTGGTAAGCCGCCCTGAGTGGGGGCTTATGCCGGGCTGGTTAATGGCGGGAGGCGTCATAGCCTGGATAATCGGCTGGCGCAAAATGCGCTGAATTTTTCATCGCCCAAGGCAGGCCGTGTAACGTATACTACGGCCTTATTAATTCATCATCTATGACAGAGGAACATGTATGGGTGGTATCAGTATTTGGCAGTTGTTGATCATTGCCGTCATCGTTGTACTGCTATTTGGCACCAAGAAACTCGGCTCCATCGGTTCCGATCTTGGCGCGTCTATTAAAGGCTTCAAAAAAGCGATGGGTGATGATGAACCTAAGCAAGATAAAACCAGCCAGGACGCTGATTTTACTGCTAAATCCATTACCGATAAGCAGGGCGAAGTGAAAAAGGAAGACGCCAAAAGCCAAGATAAAGAGCAGGTATAATCCGTGTTTGATATCGGTTTTAGCGAACTGTTATTGGTATTCGTGATCGGCCTCATTGTCCTGGGGCCGCAACGATTACCCGTGGCGGTAAAAACGGTTGCTGGCTGGGTTCGCGCTTTGCGTTCCCTTGCAACTACTGTTCAGAACGAACTGACCCAGGAGCTTAAGCTTCAGGAATTCCAGGACAGCCTGAAGAAAGTAGAGAAAGCGAGCCTGACAAATCTGACCCCGGAGCTGAAAGCATCAATGGATGAGCTGCGTGAAGCGGCGGAGTCGATGAAGCGTTCTTATAGCGTGCACGATCCTGAGAAAGCCAGCGATGAAGCGCACACTATCCATAATCCGGTGGTGAAAGACGGTGAAGCGCAGCGAGAAGGGGTCACCCCAGCTGCCGCTGAAAACCAGGCCAGTTCGCCGGAGCAAAAACCGGAATCCACGGGTGCTAAAACGCCAGAGCCGACGGAAAACACTTCCGCCACGTTGATGGATGCAGAAAAGAAAGCTGCCGCACCTGTTGTCGAATCCTCCCCCTCGTCGAGTGATAAACCGTAAACATGGCTGTAGAAGATACCCAACCGCTCATCACGCATCTTATTGAGCTGCGTAAGCGACTCCTGAACTGCATTATTGCTGTGTTCGTGATCTTTCTGGCATTGGTGTACTTTGCCAACGACATTTACCATATGGTTGCGGCGCCGTTGATCAAACAGATGCCGCAGGGCGCAACAATGATCGCCACCGATGTGGCCTCGCCGTTCTTTACCCCGATAAAGTTAACCTTCATGGTGTCGCTGATTCTGTCAGCGCCAGTGATCCTCTATCAGGTCTGGGCATTCATTGCGCCTGCTTTGTACAAACATGAACGTCGCCTGGTTGTGCCGTTGTTGGTCTCCAGTTCGTTATTGTTCTACATCGGTATGGCATTCGCCTATTTTGTCGTCTTCCCGTTGGCGTTTGGTTTCCTTGCCAATACGGCTCCGCAAGGCGTACAGGTATCGACAGACATTGCCAGCTATCTCAGTTTCGTAATGGCGCTGTTTATGGCTTTCGGTGTCTCTTTTGAGGTCCCTGTCGCCATTGTGCTGCTATGCTGGATGGGCATTACGACGCCTGAAGACTTACGCAAGAAACGCCCTTACGTTGTAGTGGGGGCATTTGTCGTCGGGATGCTATTGACCCCGCCAGATGTCTTCTCGCAAACGCTGTTGGCGATACCGATGTACTGCCTGTTTGAGGTGGGTGTGTTCTTCTCTCGATTCTATGTCGGTAAGCGACGTACGCGAGATGAGGATAACGAGGCTGAAGAAGCAAAAGAAGCTGAAGCCACCGAGAAAACTGAAGAATAAACGCAACCGCCCGTCAGGGCGGTTGTCATATGGGAGGAAGCATGTTTGATATTGGCGTTAATTTAACCAGTTCACAATTTGCGAAAGACCGGGATGAGGTCGTGGCGCGCGCCTTTGCTGCGGGCGTAAACGGAATGCTTCTGACCGGAACAAACCTGCACGAAAGCCAGCAGGCTTTAACGTTGGCGCAGCATTATCCGCATTGCTGGTCCACGGCTGGCGTGCACCCGCATGACAGCAGCCAATGGCAGTCCTCAACAGAAGCAGAAATTATTGCGCTGGCAAACCATTCACAGGTGGTCGCTATTGGTGAGTGCGGCCTGGATTTCAATCGCAATTTCTCCACGCCGCAGGAGCAGGAGCGTGCTTTTGTGGCACAACTGCGCATTGCTGCTGAACTGCAGATGCCGGTTTTCATGCATTGTCGGGACGCCCATGAGCGTTTTCTGACGTTACTGGAGCCATGGCTGGACAGCCTGCCTGGTGCGGTGCTGCACTGCTTTACAGGCTCGCGCCAGGAGATGCAGGACTGTGTAGACCGCGGTCTTTACATTGGTATCACCGGGTGGGTGTGTGATGAGCGCCGGGGCATGGAACTGCGTGAGCTGCTGCCCTTTATCCCGGTTGAGAGATTGCTGATCGAAACCGATGCGCCCTACTTACTTCCCCGGGATTTAACGCCTAAACCAGCGTCACGGCGCAATGAACCTGCGCACCTACCCCATATTCTTGAGCGTATTGCCCACTGGCGCGGCGAGGATCCTCAATGGTTGTCAGCAACCATTGATGCGAACGTCAGAACGCTGTTTGAAGTGACTTTCTAAGGCGACTTAAATTTTTCGAAAGCCGGTGTTTTTCACGCTCTGCTTAACCTCTTTATTCAATAGGTTAAGCAGCAGCATGGAACGCGCTTCGCCATCGGGTTCGGTAAAGATCGCTTTCAACCCCTCAAACGCACCTTCGGTAATAATCACACTGTCCCCCGGATGAGGGGTTTCAGGGTCAACAATACCTTCAGGTTTATAGATGGAAAGTTGATGAATGACGGGAGAAGGAACGGTCGCCGGCGTCGCACCGAAACGGACGAAATGGCTAACACCACGCGTGGCATTGATGGTGGTGGTGTGGATCACTTCCGGGTCGAACTCGACAAACATATAATTAGGGAATAGGGGTTCACTGACTGTGGTCCGTTTACCGCGCACCATTTTTTCCAGGGTGATCATAGGCGTCAGGCAGTTCACCGCCTGTCTTTCCAGATGTTCCTGGGCTCGCTGAAGTTGCCCACGTTTGCAGTACAGTAAATACCAGGATTGCATAATAACTCTTATCCGCTTGTTCTGAGCGCCAGCATAGCAAAAGCCATGAGTTAAGTTAATTATACCCGCCGCAAAGCAGGCTGAAACCCAATGGGTATATACTCCCAGGCCTTATATGTATCGCCAGAGTTCACGCTAATTTAACAAAAATACAGCATCACAATGATGAACGCCGTATAATGAAGCGCTTACGAAGAGGCCACAATGGACGCCATGAAATATCACGATTTACGCGACTTCCTGACGCTGCTTGAACAGCAGGGCGAGCTCAAACGCATTTCGCTTGAGGTGGATCCCCATCTGGAGATCACTGAAATTGCCGATCGCACCTTGCGTGCCGGTGGGCCTGCGTTACTGTTTGAAAATCCTAAAGGCTATACAATGCCGGTGCTGTGTAACCTGTTTGGCACACCGAAGCGTGTGGCGATGGGGATGGGGCAAGAAGATGTCTCGGCGCTACGGGAAGTGGGTAAGCTGTTGGCGTTTTTGAAAGAGCCTGAGCCACCGAAAGGATTTCGCGATCTGTTCGATAAGCTGCCGCAGTTTAAGCAGGTGTTGAACATGCCGACTAAGCGGTTACGCGGCGCGCCTTGCCAGCAAAAAATCTATTCAGGCGATGAAGTCGATTTAAACCGTATTCCGATTATGACCTGCTGGCCAGAGGATGCTGCGCCGCTGATTACCTGGGGGCTGACCGTTACGCGCGGCCCGCATAAAGAGCGGCAGAATCTCGGTATCTATCGTCAGCAGCTGATTGGCAAAAACAAGCTCATTATGCGCTGGCTTTCCCATCGCGGCGGCGCGCTTGATTATCAGGAGTGGCGCGCGGCGCATCCTGGTGAACGGTTCCCGGTTTCTGTGGCCTTGGGAGCAGACCCGGCAACAATTCTGGGCGCTGTTACACCTGTCCCGGATACATTATCTGAGTACGCATTTGCCGGGCTGTTGCGTGGCACCAAAACTGAAGTGGTCAAATGTATTTCCAACGATCTGGAAGTGCCTGCCAGCGCTGAAATTGTGCTGGAAGGCTATATCGAACCGGGTGAAATGGCCCCGGAAGGACC
>NZ_JAHLQZ010000329.1:0-2515 GCF_018919505.1 Citrobacter sp. S55_ASV_140 | reverse complement strand
GGCATCGTTGAGTGCGGGAAATTGCGCGCGAAACTGCGCGGGATTAAATGCGTTCATGGTCATCCTCAGTTCAATAAACCGATCGTCGCGCAAAACAGGCGCTGACACAAGGGTTGTGCTAACCATCGGAATACTCTGGATATCCTGGCAAAGTCCTCGCAGTGTCTTATGCTATATAGCGTTAGGCGAGCAATTTTGCCTGTTACGGAGTGTGTTTTTAATAGCATAAATCGCTTTAAGGAGAAGAAGATGAAAAAGACTGCCGCAATTATCTCTGCCTGTATGCTGACTTTTGCCCTGAGCGCCTGTTCTGGATCGAATTACGTGATGCACACCAACGATGGTCGATCAATCGTATCTGATGGCAAGCCACAGACCGACAATGAAACGGGAATGATTTCGTATAAAGACGCTAACGGCAACAAACAGCAGATCAACCGTACCGATGTGAAAGAGATGGTAGAACTGGATAACTAACCGGTCGCCATCGACAGAAAGTCGGACAAAAAAAAGCACCGCAATTTGGCGGTGCTACATTAATCACTATGGACAGACAGGGTAAATGTACAGGAAGTGAAAAAGGGTAGCTTTGCTACCATGGTCTGAATCGCAGACCAATTGCAAACACAACAACACAACATCACAACCGTAAGCCAAAAGCCCACCAGAACACGCATTCCGATAAAACTTTTCGTTCCGGCTTCAGGAAGTGCCGCCACTATAGGTATTTGCTGGTAGAACCTCAACGGACAATTTATAATGGCTCAGATAAAAAAAACTAATAGGTTACACCCTGTTAGATAATTGTTAAATTCATTTAACATCAAAGCCTAAAAGTCATGTCAAAACGATTACCACCCCTAAATGCATTGCGTGTTTTTGATGCTGCAGCGCGCCATTTGAGCTTTACCCGCGCAGCGGAAGAGCTTTTTGTGACGCAGGCCGCAGTAAGTCATCAAATCAAGTCACTTGAGGATTTCCTGGGGCTGAAGCTGTTTCGTCGACGCAATCGATCTCTGCTGTTAACAGAAGAGGGTCAAAGCTATTTCCTCGACATCAAAGAGATTTTTTCGCAATTAACTGACGCGACGCGTAAACTTCAGGCACGCAGTGCAAAAGGTGCGCTTACCGTTAGTTTATTGCCCAGTTTCGCGATCCAATGGCTGGTGCCCAGACTCTCTAGCTTTAACTCAGCTTATCCGGGAATCGATGTCAGGATCCAGGCGGTGGACCGTCAGGAAGACAAACTGGCTGACGATGTTGATGTGGCGATTTTCTACGGACGCGGCAACTGGCCGGGTCTGCGCGTTGAAAAATTGTACGCAGAATATTTATTGCCGGTCTGCTCGCCGCTGTTACTTACTGGTGATAAGCCCCTGAAGACGCCGGATGATCTGGCAAAACACACATTGTTGCACGATGCGTCGCGGCGTGACTGGCAAGCCTATACGCGCCAGCTTGGCCTGAATCATATTAACGTACAGCAAGGGCCTATCTTCAGCCATAGCGCCATGGTGCTACAGGCTGCTATCCATGGACAGGGGATTGCGCTGGCGAATAACGTTATGGCGCAGTCCGAAATTGAAGCCGGACGTCTGGTCTGTCCGTTTAACGATGTTCTGGTCAGCAAAAACGCGTTTTATCTGGTTTGTCATGACAGTCAGGCAGAACTGGGTAAAATAGCCGCCTTCCGTCAGTGGATACTGGCGAAAGCGGCCTCGGAACAAGAAAAATTCCGCTTTCGTTATGAACAATAAATTACGTAGGGTATTAACATGACCAGCCGTTTTATGCTGATTTTTGCCGCCGTAAGTGGTTTTATCTTTGTGGCGTTGGGCGCCTTTGGGGCACATGTTCTGAGTAAAACCCTGGGTGTCGTAGAAATGGGTTGGATCCAGACTGGCCTTGAGTATCAGGCGTTTCATACGCTGGCTATCTTCGGCCTGGCCGTCGCCATGCAGCGACGCATTAGCATTTGGTTTTACTGGAGTAGCGTGTTTCTGGCATTAGGAACGGTGCTGTTTAGCGGTAGCCTGTATTGCCTCGCGCTCTCCCATTTACGCCTGTGGGCGTTTGTTACCCCCGTCGGTGGTTTCAGCTTCCTTGTGGGCTGGGCGCTGATGTTAGTGGGCGCTATTCGATTGAAACGTAAGGGCGTTAGCCATGAATAAGGTTGTATTGTTGTGTCGCCCGGGTTTTGAAAAAGAGTGCGCCGCAGAAATTACGGATAAAGCAGGACGTCGGGAAATCTTCGGTTTCGCCCGCGTTAAAGACAATGCGGGCTATGTGATCTTCGAATGCTATCAGCAGGACGATGCCGAAAAGTTAGTGAAAGAACTGCCGTTTAGCTCGTTGATTTTTGCCCGTCAGATGTTTGTGGTGGGCGAACTGCTGCAATATTTACCGCCGGAAGACCGTATTACGCCAATTGTCGGCATGTTGCAGGGCGTGGTGGAAAAAGGCGGCGATCTGCGTGTCGAAGTCGCCGACACCAATGAAAGCAAAGAGCTGGTTA
>NZ_JAHLQZ010000328.1:0-2518 GCF_018919505.1 Citrobacter sp. S55_ASV_140 | reverse complement strand
TCAGTATGCTGCGCGTACGCGAAGCCTGGCGATTAATGGCGGAGAAAAAAGAGTTCACCAAAGAGACCATGTTACGCGCGGCTGACGAAATTTATTACGTCCCGGAAGGTACGCCCCTCAGCACCCAGCTCATTAAATTTCAGCGCAATAAGAAGAAAGTGGGTCTGGTGGTCAATGAATATGGCGATATTCAGGGGCTGGTCACGGTCGAAGATATTCTGGAAGAGATTGTCGGCGATTTCACCACATCAATGTCACCGACGCTTGCCGAAGAGGTGACGCCGCAGAATGATGGCTCAGTGATCATTGACGGCAGCGCCAACGTTCGTGAAATCAATAAGGCGTTTAACTGGCACTTGCCGGAGGATGACGCACGTACCGTGAACGGTATTATTCTTGAAGCGCTGGAAGAGATCCCGGTTGCCGGAACGCGAGTGCGTATTGGGCAGTACGATATCGATATTCTCGACGTGCAGGACAATATGATTAAACAGGTACAAGTGTTGCCGGTTACACCGCTGCGCGAGAGCGTATCGGACCAGTGAGAGGAGTCCGGACCGGGTAGCGCATCAGCATTACCCGGCCCGAGGCTGATTAGCCTTTGGCTTTCGCCACGGAGACCATCGCCGCACGGATGGTACGTCCGTTCAGGGTATAGCCTTTCTGCATGACCATCAGCACATTACCGGCAGCAACGTCGTCAGACTCTACCATTGCAATGGCCTGATGCACGTTCGGGTCCATCGGCACATCGATATCCGCAACCACCTGCACACCAAACTTCGCCACCACATCCAGCATTGACTTACGCGTCAGCTCAATACCTTCAATCATCGGCGCCATCGCATCATTGTCTTTGTCCGCTACTTCCAGCGCACGATCCAGACTGTCCAGCACCGGCAGCAGCTCGTTGACGAATTTTTCCAGCGCAAATTTATGCGCTTTTTCTACGTCCAGTTCGGTACGACGACGCAGGTTTTCCATTTCCGCTTTGATACGCAACACGCTGTCGCGCTCGCGAGTTTCGGCTTCAGCAAGCTGAGCTTCCAGATTCGCAATTTTTTCATCGCGCGGATCCACCTGCTCAGCAGAAGCGTCTGGTTCAACCGCCTCAACTTCTTCGTGCTGATCCATGATAATTTCTTCCGGGGCTTGCCCCTCAGGCGTTTTCTGTTCTTTACTACTCATGAATTTCTCCGCGTTTTTTTCGCATTCATCTCGCTAACCTGGATTATTATGGGGATAAGATTCAGGGTTTCAAGGGAAGTACTCACATTGTCACTAATCTTCGTTACAAGGACCTCGAGAAAATGAACAATCATTTCAAGTGTATTGGCATTGTGGGGCATCCACGTCACCCCACTGCACTGACAACACATGAAATGCTCTACCGTTGGCTGTGCACCAAAGGTTATGAGGTTATCGTGGAGCAACAAATCGCTCACGAGCTACAGCTGAAAAATGTGAAAACCGGTACGCTCGCGGAGATTGGCCAGCAGGCAGACCTCGCCGTAGTCGTCGGTGGCGACGGCAATATGCTGGGCGCTGCGCGCACCCTGGCACGTTATGACATCAAGGTTATCGGCATTAACCGTGGTAACCTCGGTTTCCTCACCGACCTCGATCCAGACAATGCCCACCAACAATTAGCCGACGTGCTGGAAGGCCACTACATCAGCGAAAAACGCTTTTTACTCGAAGCCCAGGTATGCCAGCAGGATTGCCAGAAGCGCATCAGCACCGCAATCAACGAAGTGGTACTGCATCCAGGCAAAGTGGCGCACATGATTGAGTTCGAAGTGTATATCGATGAAATCTTTGCCTTCTCTCAGCGTTCCGACGGGCTAATTATCTCCACGCCTACCGGCTCTACCGCCTACTCCCTCTCTGCCGGAGGCCCAATTCTGACGCCTTCTCTGGATGCTATTACGCTGGTACCGATGTTCCCGCATACGCTTTCTGCGCGTCCGCTGGTGATCAATAGCAGCAGCACCATTCGCCTGCGCTTTTCTCATCGCCGTAGCGATCTGGAGATCAGCTGCGACAGCCAAATCGCCCTGCCGATACAGGAAGGGGAAGACGTATTAATCCGCCGCTGTGATTATCACCTGAACCTGATACATCCAAAAGATTACAGCTATTTCAATACATTAAGTACAAAACTGGGCTGGTCAAAAAAATTATTCTAATTTAACGCTAACCTCTTTACTGTATAAAAAACCAGTTTATACTGTATGTAATTACAGTTATGGTTTTTCATACAGGAAAACAGCTATGTTGGCACAACTGACCATCAGCAATTTTGCTATCGTTCGTGAACTTGAGATCGATTTCCAGAACGGCATGACCGTCATCACCGGTGAGACAGGTGCGGGTAAGTCCATTGCCATTGATGCTCTCGGTTTGTGCCTGGGCGGGCGCGCAGACGCTGACATGGTGCGCGCAGGCGCTGCGCGAGCCGACCTCTGCGCCCGTTTCGCCTTAAAAGACACCCCGGCAGCTTTGCGCTGGCTGGAAG
>NZ_JAHLQZ010000327.1:0-2525 GCF_018919505.1 Citrobacter sp. S55_ASV_140 | reverse complement strand
GTTGGTACACGGCCTGAAATTATCCGTCTGTCACGTGTTTTGGCAAAACTTGATGATTTTTTTGAACATACTATCGTGCATACTGGCCAAAATTATGACTATGAACTTAACCAGATTTTTTTTGATGACCTTGGTGTTCGTAAGCCTGATCACTTCCTGAATGCCGCCGGTAAAAATGCTGCTGAAACTATTGGTCAAATTATCATCAAAGTTGATGAGGTTCTAGAATCAACAAAGCCTGATGCGCTATTGGTTCTGGGTGACACTAATAGTTGCCTGGCGGCCATTCCAGCTAAACGACGTAAGATTCCTATTTTCCATATGGAAGCCGGGAACCGCTGCTTTGACATGCGAGTTCCTGAAGAGATAAATCGTCGTATCGTTGATCATACGGCTGATATTAATCTTACCTATAGTGATATTGCACGAGAGTATCTTCTTGCAGAGGGGCTGCCAGCCGATCGAATCATTAAGACTGGCAGTCCGATGTTTGAAGTTCTTGCTCATTATTCTGATGGAATCGAAGCTTCAAATGTACTTGAACGTCTCAATTTGAAATCCGGAGAATATTTTGTAGTAAGCGCTCACCGTGAAGAAAATATTGACTCAGATAAAAATTTAATGAATCTTGTCGAATCATTAAACAAAGTAGCTGAAACTTATCAGCTACCAGTAATTATTTCTACACACCCAAGAACTCAGAAAAGAATTGATGCAAAAGGCGTCATTTTTAATTCGCATGTGAGATTATTAAAGCCATTAGGTTTTAAAGACTATGTGAAATTACAAAAAGAAGCCCGGGCTGTGCTGTCTGATAGTGGAACAATTACTGAAGAGTCTTCAATTCTCAATTTCCCTGCCATTAACATTCGAGAGGCTCATGAGCGTCCAGAAGGAATGGAAGAAGGCACGGTAATGATGACTGGCGTTGATCCTGAGCGTATTCTTCAGGCTCTCGATATGATAAAAAATCAACCTCGCAATGAAGATAGACTCCTACGCAGGGTAAACGATTATTCTATGCCAAATGTTTCTGACAAGGTTGCACGAATTATCCTTTCATATACAGATTATGTTAAGCGGGTTGTTTGGCGTAATTACTAGTACCATCGTCACTCTGGTAAACCCAGAGTGACCTTTTATGGCGTGTAGATAACAGTGAAAGTCCTATTGTTAACACAATGGTTTGATCCCGAACCTACTTTCAAAGGTCTTGCTTTTGCTAAAGAATTAAGAAAGCAAAATGTTGAAGTCGAAGTGATTACTGGTTTTCCTAATTATCCAGGGGGGAAAATATATGATGGCTACAAAATAAAGTTTTTCCAACGGGAAGAATGCGAAGATATAATAATTAACCGTGTTCCACTTTATCCACATCATGGGCGTTCTGCTCTAAAAAGAGTTTTTAACTATATATCATTCTTTTTATCTAGCATGATTTACGGAATACTCCGTAAGCAAAAGGTAGATGTTATTTATGCATACCATCCTCCATTAACAACAGCTCTTTCAGCTTCAATTATTTCATTATTTCGCAGGACGCCATTTGTTGTTGACATACAAGACCTATGGCCCGATACATTGGCATCGACAGGGATGCTTACAAATAAAAAAATACTTAAAATTGTTAACGGAGTCTGCAATTTTGTCTATCGACGAGCGACTAAAATAGTTGTACTCTCGCCAGGATTCAAGCAACGATTAATATCTAGAGGAGTTCCTGCTGATAAAATTGAAATTATCTATAATTGGAGTGATGAAGAAAACCTAAGATGCTTCCAAAAAAGCAGTGTTGTTTTACCGGACGGAAAGTTTAATGTTGTATTCGCTGGAAATCTTGGACTTGCCCAAGGATTACCATCTATTGTTGCTGCTGCAAAGTTACTACAAAAAGATGGGGTAAATGCTAATATCATTTTAGTAGGTTCGGGTCTAGCCAAGTCCGATGCTGAGAGAATGGTTGTCGAGCAAAAAATAGGCAATGTTATTTTTATCCCGCGCGTCCCGCCATCTGAAATTGGCGATATTCTTCAACAGTCTGATGCCCTACTTGTTCATTTAATTAATGACGAGTTATTCTCTATTACGATACCTTCACGGACACAAGCATACCTTGCATGTGGAAAACCTATTGTCATGGCTGTTGATGGAGATGCTGCCGCGTTAGTTAGTAAGGCTAATGCAGGAGTGATATGTGAGCCGGATAACCCTGAATCGATTGCGGCAGGAATTAAGCATCTTACCTCGCTAGCTGGTAAGGAGCTTATCGCCTTAGGCTGCAATGGCTCGACTTATTATAATGAAAAATTATGCCTGCGCGTAGGTGTTAAAAAATTCATAGATATATTTAATCAGGTTGCAAAGTAATATGTTAAAGCGAGCATTTGATATCATTGCATCAGTAATATTGTTGATATGCTTATCTCCTGTAATTGCTGTTACTTTCTTTCTTGTAAGGAAAAAGTTAGGTAAGCCCGCTTTTTTCAAACAACTTCGTCCGGGAAAGAATGGCGTGTGTTTTGAGA
>NZ_JAHLQZ010000326.1:0-2533 GCF_018919505.1 Citrobacter sp. S55_ASV_140 | reverse complement strand
TGATAATACGCTGCGCCAGCCCTTCAACGATGGCGGTTTTACCGACGCCAGGTTCACCAATCAACACCGGGTTATTTTTAGTACGACGTTGCAGCACCTGAATGGTGCGGCGGATTTCTTCATCACGACCGATAACCGGATCGAGCTTGCCCTGTTCGGCGCGTTCGGTCAGATCGACGGTATATTTTTTCAAGGCCTGACGTTGGTCTTCAGCTCCCTGATCATTCACGCTTTCACCTCCACGCATTTGTTCAATTGCCTGAGTGATATTGGCGGTCGTCGCCCCTGCTGATTTTAATAAATCGGTCAGCGTACCGCGTGACTCAAGCGCCGCCAGAACGAACAGTTCTGACGAAATAAAGTTGTCCCCTCTTTTTTGCGCCAGCTTGTCGCAAAGATTCAGTACACGCACCAGATCCTGAGAAGGCTGCACATCACCGCCGGTGCCTTCTACCTGCGGCAAGCGGCTCAACGCCTGGTCAATGGCTGTACGTAACTGGCCGGCATTAATGCCAGCAGAGGTTAATAAAGGACGTACCGATCCCCCTTCCTGATTCAGCAAGGCGCTCATTAGATGAAGTGGTTCGATGAATTGATTGTCGTGCCCCAATGCGAGTGACTGGGCATCGGCAAGAGCAAGCTGGAATTTATTAGTAAGACGATCCAGACGCATAACTCCTCCCATAACAGGTCAAAATTGCTACTGGAGATTAAATGAGGTCATCCCTCAATTATTCAAGGTGAATGACCTGAATTATGTGAAAAGAAAATTACACGTACCGGATCGTCTTGATTCTTTAGGTTATATCAGCCAAATAAAACTTGCCATACGACCCGTGGTATTGTCGCGACGATAAGAGAAGAAAGTCTCACTTTCGCTGAAGGTGCACCGGTCACCGCCGTAGAGGTGCGTCACGCCGACATTTGCCAGACGCTGGCGCGCAAGCTGGTAGATATCCGCCAGATATTTGTCTGCGCGCGGTACAAATGCGAGGTCCGCCTGCGGATCATGCGCCATGAACGCTGCGCGGACTTCTGGCCCCACTTCAAACGCGTTCGGGCCAATCGCCGGGCCTAGCCAGGCAATAATGTTTTCAGGTTTGTCGGCAAAACACGCCACCGTCTCTTCCAGCACACCGGCGCATAATCCGCGCCAACCTGCATGGGCCGCCGCGACTTCCGTACCTGCACGATTACAAAATAGTACGGGCAGACAGTCCGCCGTCATCACCGCACACACGGTGCCTGGCGTATTGCTGTATGACGCATCCGCACGTTTGGAGGAGTACGGCTCGCCCGTCAGTTTCAGGACGTCCTTACCGTGGACCTGTTCCAGCCAGACTGGCTTTGAAGGCAGATTGCCCGCAGCAAACAGTCGTTTGCGGTTCTCTTCGACATGCTCCGGGTTATCGCCGCAATGGGCGCCCAAATTCAGCGAATCATAAGGCGGCATACTGATACCGCCAATACGGGTAGAACTACATGCCGCAACACCTTGCGGTAGCGGCCACTGCGGGACAATTAGCTTACTCATAACCAGGCAATATCATCCTTATGTTCTTCGAAATCAGCGCGCATCACTTCAATCAATTCCACCATATCTTGCGGAATTGGCGCATGCCATTCCATTTCGATACCGGAAATCGGGTGATACAGACGCAGCATGGTCGCGTGCAGCGCCTGACGGTCGAACTTACGCAATACGGAAATAAATTCGTCAGAAGCGCCTTTTGGTGGACGCGGACGACCACCGTAGACCGGATCTCCCACCAGCGGATGAGTGATATGCGCCATGTGCACGCGGATCTGGTGCGTACGTCCGGTTTCCAGACGCAACCGCAGACGCGTGTGCACACGGAAGTGTTCCATAATACGATAGTGCGTCACCGCCGGTTTACCCATCGGGTGTACCGCCATGTGTGTACGCTTGGTCGGGTGACGGCTAATCGGCTCTTCAACGGTTCCACCCGCTGTCATATGACCAATCGCCACGGCTTCGTACTCACGGGTAATTTCACGCAGCTGTAATGACTCCACCAGACGCGTTTGCGCCGGAACGGTTTTTGCCACCACCATTAATCCGGTCGTGTCTTTGTCCAGACGATGGACGATACCCGCGCGAGGAACATCCGCAATTGGCGGGTAGTAATGCAGCAACGCATTCAATACCGTGCCATCAGGATTGCCTGCGCCCGGATGCACCACGAGGTCACGCGGTTTGTTGATAACAAGAATATCGTCATCTTCATACACGATATCCAGCGGGATATCCTGAGGCTCAAAACGAACCTCTTCGTCAATTTCTGCATTGATGGAGACCTGCTCTCCACCCAACACTTTTTCTTTCGGTTTATCGCAAAGATTGCCATTTACCAGCACGCGCTGGTCGAGGATCCATTCTTTTATGCGCGATCGCGAATAATCAGGGAACAATTCGGCCAAAGCCTGATCTAAGCGTTGACCGAGCTGATTTTCGGAGACTGTTGCGGTGAGTTCTACTCGTTGTGCCATAAACTGCTTCTTTGTTTAACGT
>NZ_JAHLQZ010000325.1:0-2550 GCF_018919505.1 Citrobacter sp. S55_ASV_140 | reverse complement strand
GTCTTCACCCAGCCAGTTAGATTTGTAATCAAGCAGGTAATAACGCCCCTGATGACGAAACACCAGGTCAATAAACCCTTTTAGCATGCCGCGTACCTGCATAAAATCCAACGCAGAGCAGCCCGCTGAGAGCGGATCGTATTTACGGATCAACGCATCAAGTCGGCTGGCCATCAGCGGCTGTGAAATCGGCAGATAAAACTCCATCTCCACCTGTTTTTCACGGGCGGAAAGTTGGCTCAAACTGACGCCCGTCTCGTTAAGAGGCGCCTGCAAAATGACGTCCAGCCATGCGGTCAAAACCGGCGTCCAATGCGCGTCATAACCGCCCAAGGCCAGTTTTTCCTCGACCCAATGCGGATCTACCGGTTGGGTAAAATCAAGGTCCTCAAACAGGCTATGCAAAAACGTGCCCGGCGAGGCGCCGCGCGGAAATTGATGCGGGGTGAGTCCTGACTCCGCAATGACCTCGCCAACGCCTGCGGCATCAACATCCAGGCGCGGGATCAGATCCTGCGCGATTCCATGTCCGCGCTGTTGCAGGCCGGAATAACTGGTCACGCGCCAGCCATCGCCGGGGGTGCGTTGCAATGTTCTCGCACTCAATGTGGCGCTGACCGGCTGTGCAACCTGCCAGCGCTCACCGTCAGGTTGACCTGGCGTCAGGCAGGCAATATCGTCGCAACCCAGTGCGTCAATCGCGCCACGCAGTCCCACGGCATCCATTGGCTCACCTTTTTGCAACAGACGACCAAGAGCGCTCTGATGCACATCGGTATCCCCTTTTTTATCGCCTCGACGACGTATCAACGGCGCAACGCCAAGGCTGCAGTGCCATACCGAACGGGTTAGCGCAACGTAGAGCAAGCGCAGGTCTTCCGCCAGGCGTTCAGCCTCTGCCAGCTCAACGCTCTCCCTGGCGTCACTGAGGTCCAGTACCGCTTCAAAGGAGCTGCGATCGTGGTAGAACGCCTGATCCTGGACGCGGAAATTCGTGATAAACGGCAGCCAGACCAGCGGGTATTCCAGCCCTTTCGATTTATGAATGGTCACGATTTGTACCAGATGCTTGTCGCTTTCCAGTCTGAGCTGCTGGCTGGACGCATTGCTGTCCGGTTCAAGAATATGCTGGGACAACCAGCGCACCAGCGCATGCTCGCTTTCCAGTTGCGATCCCGCTTCCTGGAGCAGTTCGCTGATATGTAAAATATCGGTCAGACGGCGTTCGCCCCCTGCCGTCGCCAGCAGGTTTTCCGCAATCTGGCGATTTGTCATCAGCGCACGCAGCATCGGCATGACGCCGCGTTTATGCCAGATTTGACGATAGCCGTCGAATTCTTCAACTACCGCATCCCAGGCATTCTCATCGTTATTTAATGCTTCAATATCCTGCGCATTCAGCCCCATCATTGAGGTCGCCAGCGCGCTACGCAGTGTGTTTTCCCGTTCCGGCGTCATCACCGCTTGCAGCATCCACAGCAATTCCTGCGCTTCCAGCGTTTCAAATACGCTGTCACGGTTGGAAAGGTAGACGGAGGGAATCGCCAGTTGCGTCAGGGCATCGCGGACCAGCGCCGCCTCCTGGCGGCTACGAACCAGTACGCTGATGTCTGAGGCGCGTACCGGCCTGGATGCTTTACCGCTGACCAGTTGCGCATCACCAGAGTGTCCGGCCTTCAGCCAGTCGCGAATTTGCGTCGCGCACACCTGCGCCATGTAGTTCTGGTAGTCGCCTACGCCACAACTTTCCCCTTCCATCAGCCACATACTCATTGCGGGCTGCGTTTCACCATGTAAAACAAACCGCAGCGACTGGTTTTTCTCTGCAAATTTTACCGGGCTAAAGGGGATTTCGCGGAACATAAAGGCGTCGTCCATCTGGCTGAAAAGCGTATTCACGCTATTGACCATGCCGGGGGCAGAACGCCAGTTGGTATCGAGCGTATAGTGTGCGCTGACTTCGCTGCGCGCCTTCATATAGGTGAAAATATCCGCGCCGCGAAACGCATAAATAGCCTGTTTGGGATCGCCAATCAACAGCAGCGCGGTCTCTGGCTGATGCTGCCAGATCCGGCGGAATATGCGGTACTGCTGCGGATCGGTATCCTGAAATTCATCGATCATCGCGACCGGGAAACGGGTACGGATAGCCGCCGCCAGCGCATCGCCGCTGTCACTGCGCAACGCCGCATCCAGACGGCTGAGCATATCGTCAAAGCCAAGCTCGCCGCGTCGACGCTTCTCCTCAGCAACAGCGGAACGGATCTCCGCCAGCGCCCGGGTGATCACCAGATCGCGGAGAGTTAACGGTTCGCTAAGTAGTTCATCAATGGCGACGAAAAGCGGGTGCTGAGGCGTTACGCCCCCCGCTTTGGTGCGCTCTTGCAGAAAACGCTGTGAGAATTTCTCCAGCGCGTCAGGAAGCTGGTAACTCTGGGTTTCTTCCTGTGCCCATGCGCTGATCTTTTCGATCCACTTGCTCTGGTTACCGCGATTGAATTTACGTCGGTCGATCCCTGAGGCTTCCAGCAGCCCGTCCAGCTCATCAAC
>NZ_JAHLQZ010000324.1:0-2655 GCF_018919505.1 Citrobacter sp. S55_ASV_140 | reverse complement strand
GACTATAAACGGTCCCTTTTCGGGACCGTTTTTTTTGTACCTTACACGACCAAAATCAGGTAATACCTGACTCAACCACTTGTGAGATATGGCCTGGTGAGATTACTTGCAGGGAGGAAGCCAGGATGGCGTCAGAAGAGCGTGTGACAGGGTAGAGACACGCATGAATAGTTGTGGCCTACCCTGTGTTTATAAGCGCCCAGAAGCGCATAGGGTTAATCGTGGCTGTGTCGTTCTTGTATTGCCGTCAGAGAGCCTTCAGACTGCGCTTGCTTATAATGCTTACGGCATACCGACACATAGCGCTCGTTTCCGCCTATAACCACCTGCTCGCCTTCGTTAAAAGGTCTTCCGGCCTGATCAAGACGTAGCACCATGCTGGCCTTACGGCCACAGAAGCAAATAGTTTTTAATTCAACCAGCTTATCTGACCACGCAAGCAGGTATTCACTGCCGCAGAATAGCTCACCACGAAAATCGGTGCGTAAACCGTAACACAACACGGGAATATCCAGCCGATCGACAACTTCAGATAATTCATAAACCTGTTGTCGCGTCAGAAACTGAGACTCATCAACCAGTACACAGTGAATTCTTTGCTGCGCATTGTCGGCGCGAATCTCTTCGAACAATGATGAATTTTGGTTAAACAATTTTGCAGGTGACGACAGACCTATACGTGAACTTACTTTTCCAGTGCCAAAACGGTCATCAATTTCCGCTGTATATACTACAGCGCGCATTCCACGTTCCTGATAATTGTACGAAGATTGCAGCAATGCAGTCGACTTACCGGCATTCATTGCAGAATAGTAAAAATATAGCTGTGCCATTGACCGTAGGCCCTCATCTGGGGAAATAAATATGGGCGGGATTGTAGCATATTTCACGAACATGTCGGTGCAGCGTTGTCCCGAAAGACGTATAAAGAAGCGTACCGACTCGCTCAGCGCCGCCTTAATAACCAGAGAATGCAGGTGCTCTTTATGGCTGGGAGTATGATAGCGCGACGTCTTAACCCAAACAGGCTGGGGCTGAACCGTATATACACATTCTTTCACAAATAGTGCTCATGAAATTGATCGGCCTCGCTTATCAAGGGTCGACAATTAAGAAACCGTTCCCTTATTGTTATTGAATCGCCCCACCGCCGCCATGTAATAGCGAATTCACGTAAGCAAAACTAATACAAAAGGTTGAAATCACTGCAAAGTGATACTATTTGAACACGATAAAATGTGACCTGAATCTTGAATTTTTACTCTCAACCGTTGAGAAGCCCCCCCGCCAATAAGCCTTTTTTATGCCCAACATCACGGAGAATTTAAGACAGAGGAATTAATTCTGATACTAAATAAAGCGCAATTTTGAATTCCTTACATTCCTGGCTATTGCACAACTGAAATTATCGCTCTATTATTAGCTCAACAAACCACCCCCAATATAAGTTTGAGATTACTACAATGAGCGAAGCACTTAAAATTCTGAACAACATCCGTACTCTTCGTGCGCAGGCAAGAGAATGTACTCTGGAAACGCTTGAAGAAATGCTGGAAAAATTAGAAGTTGTAGTTAGCGAGCGTCGTGAAGAAGAAAGCGCTGCCGCTGCTGAAGTTGAAGAACGTACTCGTAAACTGCAACAATATCGTGAAATGCTGATTGCTGACGGTATTGATCCGAACGAGCTGCTGAATAGCATGGCTGCTGTTAAATCTGGCACCAAAGCTAAACGCGCTGCGCGTCCGGCTAAATATAGCTATGTTGACGAAAACGGTGAAACTAAAACCTGGACTGGCCAGGGTCGTACACCGGCTGTGATCAAAAAAGCGATGGAAGAACAAGGTAAACAACTGGACGATTTCCTGATCAAGGAATAATTCAGAAATGGTTTGCTTAAAATCCCGCCACTGGCGGGATTTTTTTTACCTGTACTTCGCATGGCCCCTACCCGGATTAGGTATAAAAAAAACGGCGCTGGATTAACAGCGCCGCTCTGACCTGATAATTACTGGCGGTTACTTCTTAATACCCATCTCTTCTTCCAGCCAGGCTTTAAATTCAGCGCCGAGGGTATTATGGCGAATACCATATTCAACGAACGCCTGCATATAGCCCAGCTTATTACCACAGTCATGGCTTTTGCCCTTCATGTGATAGGCTTCAACCGTTTCTTTTTCAATCAGCATATCGATAGCGTCTGTGAGCTGAATTTCGTCGCCCGCTCCCGGAGGCGTTTTTGCCAGCAGAGGCCAGATATCCGCACTGAGAACATAGCGGCCCACGACTGCCAAATTAGATGGCGCAACATTCGCTTTCGGCTTTTCAACAACGCCAACCATCGGCACGCTTTCGCCCGGCGCTAATTCAACGCCTTTACAATCCACTACGCCATAAGCGGTAACATCTTCTACGGGCTCGACCATAATCTGGCTGCTGCCGGTTTCATCAAAACGATGAATCATTTCGGCGAGGTTTTCACGGGATAAATCTGATTCATATTCATCCAGAATTACGTCTGGCAGAATAACCGCAACCGGTTCATCGCCAACAACCGGGTGCGCGCACAATACTGCGTGACCCAGACCTTTAGCCAGCCCCTGACGTACCTGCATAATAGTGACATGCGGCGGACAAATAGATTGCACTTCTTCCAGC
>NZ_JAHLQZ010000323.1:0-2663 GCF_018919505.1 Citrobacter sp. S55_ASV_140 | reverse complement strand
TCTTTCATGGCGTCAGCCTGCGGAATAGTACGCGGGAAGCCATCGAGCAGGAAACCATTACGGCAGTCTTCCTGAGCAATACGCTCTTTTACCAGCGCAATCACCAGCTCATCAGTCACCAGCTTACCGGCGTCCATGATGTCTTTCGCTTGTTTGCCCAGCTCGGAGCCAGATTTCACGGCGGCACGCAGCATATCACCGGTGGAGATTTGCGGAATACCATACTTCTCCATGATGAACTGAGCCTGAGTTCCTTTACCCGCGCCCGGAGCGCCAAGCAGAATGATACGCATTACGAAAATCCCCTTAAAGGTTGTCGATATTTTTTAAAAAGCGCTAAACGATACCACCATCACGCAATTGGCTCAAGGAAGACGCCCGACGCTGAAACGGTTAATGGAGGGAAAATTGAAAATAAGGAGTGAAATTACCGGATGGCGGTGTACACACCTTATCCGGCCTACGAGTAAAAGATATGGTAGGCCGGATACGCGTTAGCGCCATCCGGCATTAGATGATGGCTATCAGGATACCAGCAACTGGTTCATACGGCGGATGAACTGGTTCGGATCTTCCAGCGTGCCGCGTTCGGCGAACAGAGCCTGATCCAGCAGCAGTTCAATCCACTCTTTAAACTGCGTTTCGTCCTGGGTATCCGCCGTGCGTTTTACCAGCACGTGGTCCGGGTTAAGTTCAAAGATATATTTCACGTCCGGTACGGCCTGACCCGCAGCAGCGAACAGTTTCGCCATCTGGGTGCTCATTTCATCCGCATCGGTGGTGACGATGGCCGGCGTGTCGGTCAGACGGTGGGTCAGACGCACTTCTTTGACGCGATCGCCCAGCAGCGTTTTCACGCGTTCAACGAACGGCGTCAGCGCTTTTTCCGCTTCTTTCGCGCTCTCGTCCACTTCATCCGCCAGCTTATCGATGGACTCGTCGGCTTTCGCAACGGACTGGAACGGCTTGCCGTCGAACTCGGTCAGGTAGTTCATCATCCACTCATCGATGCGGTCAGAAAGCAGCAGCACTTCAATGCCTTTCTTACGCAGCAGTTCCAGGTGCGGGCTGCTCTTCGCCGCCGCATAGCTGTCTGCAGTGATGTAGTAGATTTTCTCCTGCCCTTCTTTCATGCGGGAGATATAGTCTTCCAGCGACACGGTCTGTGCGGAGGAGTCTGTGTGCGTAGACGCGAAGCGCATCAGCTTAGCGATAGTTTCCTGATTAGCGTGGTCTTCCGCCGGACCTTCTTTCAGCACCAGGCCGAACTGTTTCCAGAAGGTCTGGTATTTTTCGGCATCATCTTTCGCCAGTTTTTCCAGCATCTGCAACACGCGTTTGGTCAGCGCGCTGCGCAGGTTACGGGTGACGGTGCTGTCCTGCAGGATCTCACGGGAAACGTTCAGCGGTAGATCGTTGGAATCTATCAGGCCGCGCACAAAGCGCAGGTAGTTCGGCATAAACTGCTCGGCGTCGTCCATGATGAACACACGCTGAACGTACAGTTTCAGACCATGCTTGTGATCGCGGTTCCACATATCCCACGGCGCCTGCGACGGAATGTACAGCAGGCTGGTGTACTCCTGCTTACCTTCCACACGGTTGTGGCTCCAGGTCAGCGGGTCAGTGAAGTCGTGGGCAATATGCTTGTAGAATTCGTTGTACTCGTCATCTTTGATTTCCGACTTGTTACGCGTCCACAGCGCCTGCGCCTTGTTGATCTTTTCCCAGGAAACCACGGTCTCGCCGTCTTTCTCTTCGGATTTTTCGATCTCTACCGGCAGCGCGATATGGTCGGAATATTTGCTGATGATGGAACGTACGCGCCAGTCATCAAGGAACTCGTCTTCGCCTTCGCGCAGATGCAAAGTGATTTCGGTGCCGCGATCGTCTTTGGTGATGTCGGCAACGGTGTATTCACCTTCGCCCGCAGATTCCCAGAACACGCCGTTCTCAGGTTTGTCGCCCGCCGCGCGGGTACGTACGGTCACTTTATCGGCCACGATAAACGCCGAGTAGAAGCCAACCCCGAACTGACCGATCAACTGGCTGTCTTTCGCCTGATCGGAGCCCATGGATTCGAGGAAAGATTTGGTGCCGGATTTCGCAATGGTCCCCAGATGATCGATGACGTCATCACGGTTCATCCCCACGCCGTTATCAGCAATGGTCAACGTACGCTTATCTTTATCGAAGGAAACACGCACACGCAGTTCACCGTCCCCCTCGTACAGGTCCGGGTTAGACAGTGCGCGGAAACGCAGCTTGTCTGCCGCATCCGAGGCGTTAGAGATGAGCTCACGCAGGAAGATTTCTTTATTGGAATACAGAGAATGGATCATCAGGTGCAGAAGCTGTTTTACTTCTGACTGAAAACCACGAGTTTCTTGTCCTTTCATGTAGATCTACCTCAACAATGCCATTTTCAATGGTAAAAACACGTTGAGGGTGAAATGGGGACAAGCGCGAAGGATTTCAAGCGGAAGCCGCCGTCGCGGCCTCCGTTTGTTCAGAATTTAATCTTGTGACGCCCGGCCAGAGAGTGCGACAGCGTGGTGCCGTCGACCATTTCCAGCTCGCCGCCAACCGGTACGCCATGGGCGATACGGCTGGCTTCAACGCCATACTGCATGCAAAGCTCAGCAATATAGTTGGCGGTCGCC
>NZ_JAHLQZ010000322.1:0-2721 GCF_018919505.1 Citrobacter sp. S55_ASV_140 | reverse complement strand
AAAATATCGCGCTCATCTTCGAAAAAGACTCGACTCGTACTCGTTGCTCTTTCGAAGTTGCCGCATACGATCAGGGCGCTCGCGTAACGTATCTCGGGCCAAGCGGCAGCCAGATTGGGCATAAAGAGTCGATTAAAGATACCGCCCGCGTACTCGGCCGCATGTACGACGGTATTCAGTATCGGGGTCACGGTCAGGAAGTGGTGGAAACGCTGGCGGAATATGCCGAGGTGCCGGTATGGAATGGATTAACTAACGAGTTTCATCCCACCCAGTTACTGGCGGATCTGTTAACTATGCAGGAACACCTGCCGGGTAAAGCATTTAATGAGATGACGTTAGTCTACACCGGCGATGCCCGTAACAATATGGGTAATTCGATGCTGGAAGCCGCCGCGTTAACCGGGTTAGATCTGCGTCTGGTTGCGCCGCAGGCCTGCTGGCCGGATGAGAGTTTGGTGGCAGAATGCAAAGCGCTGGCACAGAAAAACGGTGGCAATATTACGCTGACGGAAGATGTCGCCACGGGCGTAAAAGGTGCGGACTTCATCTACACCGACGTATGGGTGTCAATGGGCGAAGCGAAAGAGAAGTGGGCCGAGCGTATTGCGCTGCTGCGCAAATATCAGGTAAACAGCGCGATGATGGCGCTCACCGGCAATCCGCAGGTTAAATTTCTGCACTGCCTGCCCGCGTTCCATGACGATCAAACCACGCTTGGCAAACAAATGGCGCAACAGTACGGTTTGCACGGCGGGATGGAAGTGACCGACGACGTCTTTGAGTCACCCGCCAGCATCGTATTTGATCAGGCGGAAAACCGGATGCACACCATTAAAGCGGTAATGGTGGCGACGCTTTCCAAATGATAGCGTTGCGTGATTGATTTGCCGGATGGCGATGTTCAGCATCTTATCCGGCCTACAACCGCGCTCCCGTAGGCCGGGCAAGGCGAAGCTGCCCCCCCGGCAAACACGCTTATTCCACCCGCAATTTCACCACCGCTTTGCGTACCAGCGCCGGAGCGCCGACTGCGCACAGCGGTTTATGCACTTCCCCCGGATAGAACACCACAAAGTCACCTTCGTTCAGCACCACCGTTTTCTCCTGTGCCCCTTCCGGCAGGAAGGCAATGTCTTTATCCGCCAGCCAGTCAGTTTCCGGCGCGCCCGCAGGCTGCGTACTGAAGGTCATGCCTTCCTGCCCTTTGAGCAGGATCTGAATATCCAGATAGCGGGCATGATACTCGGCACGGCGCTGTGCAAACGGCTCCGTCATATCTTCGGCAATCAGATAAAACAGGCGATCGCCATCGATATCATGCTTACCCTTTTCCGTCGCATCCGTAACATGCGTTTTAATGTGCTCAATCGCCTGACGCAGCTCTTCCGGCAGCCAGGCACCCAGGTTGTGAATATTGCCGACAATCATCTCAAACCCCTTAATTAAAACATCGTTTCATTTTTGTTGTTATACGAAAAAACGGCCTGCCATACCACTCCTAATTACCGATATTTTGCGGCAACGCATGTTTATCGCTGATAATGTTAGATAGTTGTTAACCTAACGCATCAGGTTATGCATAAACACTGCATAACTCTTACCCTCTCATTTTTCTCTTTGCTGGTAACTTGCTGGTTTTGAACGTGTTATGATAAAACCCAGCCGTCGATCACAATTCACACCTCCCCCACTCGCTTTGTTCGCCACCATATTTATTTGGCAATAAACTGTCCCGTACAAATAATAGAATCACAGAACCGCATAAACATTCACCTCATAATAAAAAACACATAAAAATCAATTAATTATTAAATGCATATATTTTTAAAAATGTACATAAAATTAACATAGATAAATAACAAGACATATTCATGCGTAGCAATTCAGTTATTGTATTTATTATTTTTTAAAATCTCAGAGCCATCTCATATATTAGGAAAGCAAATTCAAATATCGAAACGACTGTGAAACAAATCACGTTTCCGTATCAAATAAGATCTAAATATAGATTCTGAAATCAGCTGAAAAATCATGACTGCAATAAATTGTATTTGCAGCCATCTCCTCTTTATTTTTTAAAATCGTATTAAAGGAATAATGATGGAAAAGCATTATGTCGGTTCTGAAATCGGTCAATTACGTAGCGTGATGCTGCATCGCCCTAATCTCAGCTTAAAAAGGCTGACGCCATCCAACTGCCAGGAGCTGCTTTTTGATGATGTGCTTTCGGTAGAACGTGCAGGTGAAGAGCACGACATTTTCGCCAACACGCTGCGCCAGGAGGGAATTGAGGTTCTGTTACTCACTGATTTATTAACACAAACCCTGGATATTCCCGACGCTAAAAGCTGGCTGCTGGATACGCAAATTTCTGATTATCGCCTTGGACCCACTTTCGCCGCCGATGTCCGCGCCTGGCTTGCGGACATGCAGCACCGGGAACTGGCACGGCATTTAAGCGGCGGGCTGACCTATGGCGAAATCCCTGCCTCTATAAAAAATATGGTGGTGGATACTCATGATATTAATGATTTTATTATGAAGCCATTGCCCAACCATCTATTTACCCGCGACACCTCCTGCTGGATATATAACGGTGTGTCGATTAATCCGATGGCTAAAACTGCCCGGCAACGAGAAACTAATAATCTGCGGGCGATTTACCGTTGGCACCCACAATTTGCCGATGGCGAATTTATTAAATATTTCGGTGATGAA
>NZ_JAHLQZ010000321.1:0-2796 GCF_018919505.1 Citrobacter sp. S55_ASV_140 | reverse complement strand
AGATGCGCTAAAAGCTAAAACCATACCAGCCAGCGCCAGCCATATTTTTTTCATGTTCAAGTTTCTCCGATTAATACATTGGCGTTAATTGTAAGGGGGGCTCTTGCAGAATTTTTGCCTGCTCAATAAAAGTTGCGGTCTGACGATGCCAGTAATCTTCCCCGGTTAACCACGGGAAGTTTTTTGGAAACGCAGGGTCACCCCAACGTCGAATCAGCCATGCAAGATAATAAACTAAACGCATAGCACGTAAAGGTTCGATCAGTCCGATTTCTGTCGTGTCGAACTCACTAAACTCTTCATAAGCCTCGATAATGGTTTCAAGCTGCATGCGTTGTTCAGCTTTATCACCATTGAGGAGCATCCATAAATCCTGAACAGCCGGACCATTGCGGGCATCATCTAAATCGACAAACATTGGGCCGTCACGCCACAGAATATTGCCGGCATGACAATCACCGTGCAGGCGTAACGTGGCAAAACGCGTATGCCAGCATTCGGAAACTACTGTAATAAGTGAATCCGTTGCTTTCAGGAAGGCTGCTTTTTGACCTGATGGAATAAGTTGGGCCTGTTCAAACAGTTTACGCGGTTCGGTCAGATACTCTTCAAGGCCAATCGTGGGACGGAAAGCGAAATTACGCTTGCCGCCAGTCTGGTGCATACGCCCCAGATAGCGCCCAACCGCCTCCATCTGATCGATGTTATCTGCCTCAAACTGGCGCCCGCCGACGCTTGGGAAGATCGCATAATGAAAACCCTGATGGCTTAACAGCGTTTGGCCATTCAGTACCAACGGCGCAGCAACCGGCACTTCATCGCTCACCAGCTCCAGAGCAAACTGGTGCTCCTCCTGGATCTGATCGACGGACCAACGCTCAGGGCGATAAAACTTAACGACAAAGCGTCTGCGGTCTTCGTCCTGAAACTGATAGACACGGTTTTCATAGCTGTTAAGCGGGGTAAGCCCGGAGTCCACCCGGATCCCCTGCTCAAACAGCGCATCCATGATGGTATCCGGGTGTAGCGTCTGGAAAGTAAAAGCGTTGTCGTTCATCCCATCATCCGGAAAATACTACGAATGATTCAGGATATCATTTCGCAGCGCTTTCGGTGGCGGCGATTACAAGCTTTTACTCTTTAATTACGCCACGTGCGCGGAGAAGGGCTGTTTTAAAATCTTCTTCATAATCTTTCTGAATACCTGGGATGACGGCGTCTTTCGCCGAGTCACGCATTTTCAGGTGATAGATCAGAATGTCATCAGTTAAATCCGCCAGTTCACCGTCAAAACCTGACTCTTGCGCCAGTTTCTGTAAAAATTGCATCAGGTTAAGATCGGGTTCTTTCTGCCAGGCTGGCTGGAGGAGTTCAATAACTTCATTCAGGCGTTTACATTTCATGGTTGTGCTCCTTAGGCTCAATACGGATACGTTAGCAGGGTCAATCCCACATTAAAAGAGGCGATATCAGTGATTCTGGATAGTGCAATAACAGGGGTTGTGCTGGCGGGCGGTAAGGCCAGACGGATGGGCGGAACGGATAAAGGTTTGCTTGAGCTGGACGGTAAACCGCTTTGGCGGCATGTAGCCGATACCCTCGCTTTGCAGGTCGAAACCGTAGTCGTTAATGCCAATCGCCACCGAGATATCTACCAACAAAGCGGCCTGAAAGTGATTCCCGATGCCCTGGCCGATTTCCCTGGCCCACTGGCCGGGATGCTGTCGGTATTCCTGCAGCAAGCGGGAGACTGGTTTTTGTTCTGCCCGTGCGATATGCCCTATATTCCTCACGATCTGGTCTCTCGTTTAAAAGAGCAGCGCAAAGCTGCACCAATCGTCTGGGTGCATGATGGGGAAAGAGATCACCCGACCATTGCCCTGATGCACCGTTCCTTGCAGCCCTTGCTACAGGATTATCTTCAGTCAGGTGAACGACGCGTCATGATTTTTATGCGTCAGGCTGGCGGTCATGCCGTCGATTTCAGCGATCATAAAGATGCATTCGTAAACGTGAACACACCTGAAGAACTCGCAAAATGGCAGGAAAAATCATGATCCCATTGCTTGCCATTGCGGCATGGAGCGGTACGGGAAAAACCACGCTGCTAAAGAAACTGATCCCTGAGCTGCGCGCCAGAGGTATTAGACCCGGATTGATTAAGCATACTCACCATAATATGGATATCGACAAGCCCGGCAAAGATAGCTATGAGCTGCGCAAGGCAGGGGCGGCACAAACACTGGTCGCCAGTCAGCAACGTTGGGCGTTAATGGTAGAAACACCGGAAGAACCCGAACTGGATTTAGCGTATCTGGTAAGCAGGATGGATGCTTCGACGTTGGATATGGTACTGGTTGAGGGATTTAAGCATGAACCTGTTGCGAAGATCCTGCTTTTTCGCGAGGGCTGCGGGCATAGTTCTGAAGAGTTGGCGATGGATGAGTTTGTTATCGCGGTTGCCAGTGATGTTCCGTTACCTGTGGATGTTCCATCATTAGATATTAATGATATACAGCAAATTGCTGATTTTGTTATGCAATGGGTAAGAAGATAACCACGGTGCCGCAATGTGCCTGATGCGCTGCGCTTATCAGGCCTACAAAATACGTTCAGTCCAGCGTAGGCCGGATAAGGCGGGATGCCGCATCCGGCAGGTTTCACTCTGCACAGACGCAAAAAAGCCCATCCGGCAGGACGGGCTTCTTCACTTTATTTGATGCCTGGCAGTTTATGGCGGGCGTCCTGCCCGCCACCCTCCGGGCCGTTGCTGCGCAACGTTCAAATCCGCTCCCG
>NZ_JAHLQZ010000320.1:0-2772 GCF_018919505.1 Citrobacter sp. S55_ASV_140 | reverse complement strand
AGATGTGTATAAGAGACAGGTGCAATGGTGCGGGCGGGTGTGGGGATCTCGGTGGTCAATCCCTTAACGGCGCTGGATTACGCCAGCAGCGGGATCGTTATCCGCCGCTTCAGTATTTCGGTACCGTTTACGGTCAGCCTGATTCACCCGCTTCATCGCCCCGCCTCGGCGCTGGTAGATGCTTTTACCGCGCATCTGCAAGCCCATCTGCCGAAGCTAATCGATCCGCTGAACGCTATTTTGCATCGACAGACGAAAGCATAAACTCCACCGCATCTTGCGCATGGATAGCCGCAGTGTCGAAAACCGGTAGTGGGCTTAGCTCGGCTGGCACCAGCAGACCAATCTCGGTACAGCCAAAAATTACCCCTTGCGCGCCCTGCTTAGCCAGCTGAGCAATCACACTGAGGTAATAATCGCGGGACGTTTCATTGAATTCGCCGAGGCACAGCTCATCGAAAATAATCTGGTTTATTTTTTGCCGGTCGTTAGCGTCAGGGATAAGCGTACTAATGCCAAATTCAGCCTGTAAGCGCCCACGGTAAAAATCCTGCTCCATGGTGTAGCGCGTACCCAGCAGCGCCACGTTGCTCATCTGCTGCTTTTGTATGGCGCGACCAGTGGCATCAGCAATATGCAGGAACGGTACATCACAGGCGGTTGCAATCGCCTCAGCAACCTTGTGCATCGTGTTGGTACACAACACGATGCCCTCAGCTCCCGCCTCCTGTAGCCCTCTGGCGGCCTGCGCGAGGATCTGCCCGGCCCGCTGCCAGTCGCCGCTGGACTGACAGGCTTCAATCTCATGAAAATCTACGCTGTGCAACAGAATCTGTGCCGAATGCAGGCCACCCAGACGCTGTTTTACCCCTTCATTAATGAGTCGATAATAAGGAATGGTGGATTCCCAGCTCATACCGCCTAACAGACCGATCGTTTTCATCGCTTCCCCTCATTTGTTGTTATCTCTTCAGTGAACCAAAGATGTGATCAACTTTCCACATCTGTTGGTGTGCATTTCTTTTTATACTTTGCTGATATAAATTTAATAAAACACCGTTTCACTAACTTACAGGAATGTCGGATGTTTATTTTTCATAAAGAGACCACGCTTGAAGATCTGGGCAATGGCGTTACCCGTCGCATTCTTGCTCACGACGGTAAAATGATGGCGGTTGAGGTGAACTTCGAGCAGGGCGCGATTGGTCCGCTGCACAACCACCCGCATGAACAGCTGACTTACGTTTTATCCGGTGAGTTTGAATTTACTATTGGGGAAGAAAAGCATGTCGTTTCTGCAGGCGACACCCTGTATAAACAGCCTAACATTATGCATGGCTGCGTCTGCTTAAAAGCAGGAACATTACTCGATACGTTCACTCCGGTGCGCGACGATTTTCTGCACGGGTAATGTGTTCAAAAAATGCCGAGTAACGCTTGCGCTTACCCGGCCAGGACGAGACTCAATTCGTAGGCCGGATAAGGCAGAGCAGCCATCCGGCACGTATATTTGGCTTACACCCCAATATTTCTTAGCTTCTCACCCGACATCAGCTTGCGCTCGATGTGTTCCAGCGTGACGTTTTTGGTTTCCGGGATAAGCCAGAATGTAATACCGATAAAAGCGACGTTCAACGCGGTATACAGCCAGAATGTACCCGCCGCGCCGATGCTGTCGAGTAGCGTCAGGAACGTGGCGCCAATGATCATGTTCGACACCCAATTGGTGGTGGTCGAGCAGGTAATACCAAAATCGCGGCATTTCAGCGGCTGAATTTCCGAACACAGGATCCACACCACCGGCGCGGCGCTCATCGCGTAACCTGCAATGCACATCATGGTCATACCGACTGACAGCCAGGATAGACCACTGGAAGCCGTGCCGTTATCAAACTGCATCAGGCAATAGCCGAGTACCAGCGTCCCAATGGCCATCACGCTGAAACCAATTTTAAGCGCCGGTTTACGTCCGGCTTTATCTACCGTAAAGACGGCAATAAATGTCGCGAACATGAACGTTAAGCCGACCACCAGCGTGGCAATCATCTGCTGTTCGGTGGTGGTAAAGCCCGCCATTTTAAAAATGCGCGGCGCGTAGTACATGATGATATTCATCCCGGTGAACTGCTGCATCGCCTGCAACAACATTCCGAGGAAAACCGCGCGACGCACGTTACGGTTAATTTTAAACAGCGCCCATCCGCCCTGCTTCAGCTTCAGGCTTTCACGGATTTCGTTCAGCTCATCGCGGGCTTTTTCTGACGTATCGCGCAGCATACGCAATACTTCTTCGGCTTCGATGTGGCGACCTTTTTCCGCCAGCCAGCGCGGACTGTTCGGCAGGAAAACCACCAGGATAATCAGTAAAACCGCCGGGAGCGCCAGCACTCCCAACATGGCGCGCCAGTTACCGCTGTAGCTAAATGCCGTATCAGATAAAAAGGCCAGCACAATACCCAGCGTAACCATCAACTGGTACATACTGATCATCTTACCGCGCACATTCTCACTGGCCATTTCGGAAAGATAGAGCGGCGCGGTGTAAGACGCGATACCCACCGCAACGCCCAGCACCACGCGGGCAAAAATAAGCATTTCAACGCTGGACGCAAACGCCGATCCCAGAGATCCGACGACAAAAAGGATCGCGCCCGCCATCAGGCTGTATTTACGTCCCAGGCGGAATGACAGCCAACCATTAAATAGTGCGCCAATTGCCGCACCCAGCATCATGCTGCTCACCACCCACTCCTGCAGGCGGCTGGTCAGGAC
>NZ_JAHLQZ010000031.1:0-35397 GCF_018919505.1 Citrobacter sp. S55_ASV_140 | reverse complement strand
AGATGTGTATAAGAGACAGGGATTATGACCGTGTTTATCAGTTAAAGCGTGATTTCCCACATCTGACGATGTCGATCAACGGCGGTATTAAATCGCTGGAAGAAGCGAAAAAGCATCTGCAACATATGGATGGCGTGATGGTGGGGCGTGAAGCCTATCAAAATCCCGGAATTCTGGCGTCAGTCGATCGCGAAATTTTTGCTACTGCTACTCATGATGCTGATCCGGTCGGCGTGGTGCGTGCCATGTACCCATATATTGAGCGTGAACTGAGTCAGGGCACTTATCTGGGGCATGTGACGCGCCATATGCTGGGACTGTTTCAGGGAATCCCCGGCGCACGTCAGTGGCGTCGTTACCTGAGTGAGAACGCGCATAAAGCCGGAGCCGATATTAACGTCCTGGAACATGCTTTGAAGCTGGTGGCTGATAAGCGTTAGTTTCTCACTAAAAGTTAGTTAATTTAACCACACCCTGTGCGTTGTCACAGGGTGTTTTGTTTTATAAATCAGTAGATTAACTTTGGCATGTTTCTTGTAAAGGAATGGAGAGTATTTTATTTCGGGAGAGAGTCATGCTGGAACTACTTTTTGTGATTGGATTTTTTATCATGCTGATGGTCACCGGCGTCTCGTTGCTGGGGGTGCTGGCCGCGCTGGTGGTAGCCACCGTCGTCATGTTTTTGGGCGGGCTATTTGCCTTGATGATTAAACTGTTGCCCTGGCTGTTACTGGCCGTTGCCGTGGTGTGGGTGATCAAGGCGATAAAAGCGCCAAAAGTCCCACAGTATCAGCGCAATAACCGCCGATTTTACTAAGGTATTGAGTGGTCCGTCACAACCTGAAACATTGCCTTTAGAACCAAATAGGAATTGATTATCAAATCTGTCACTATTGCCTGGTTAACGAATTCATCGAGCTGTACCCTACATACAGCCGAACTAAAAAAAGAAAGGGCTTCCTGCGGGAAGCCCTAATTCTTTACGGGATCAGCAGACTCGATCCCTGCGTGGCGCGACTTTCCAGCACTTCATGGGCCCGTTGCGCGTCGTGTAGCGCAAATGTCTGACCAGGTGCGACATCCACTTTGATCACCCCGCTGGCAATCAGCGAGAACAGCTCATTGCTGGCTTCGGTTAATTCATGGTGGTTGGTGATGTAACCCTGGAGCGAAGGGCGGGTCACGTACAGCGAACCTTTCTGATTAAGAATCCCTAAATTTACACCAGTCACGGGTCCGGACGCGTTGCCAAAACTGACCATCAGTCCGCGGCGCTGCAGACAATCGAGAGACGCCTCCCAGGTATCTTTCCCCACCGAGTCATACACCACCCGCACTTTTTTACCGCCGGTGATCTCTTTTACCCGCTCAACAATGCTTTCTTCACGATAGTTAATTACCTGCCACGCGCCGGCCTGCTGCGCAATTTGCGCTTTTTGCGCATTGCCGACGGTGCCAATCAGTTTCGCTCCCAACGCTTTCGCCCACTGACAAGCGATCAGACCGACGCCACCTGCGGCTGCGTGGAATAAAAACGGTTCGTCAGGCTGGATTTCATAGGTTTTGCGCAACAGGTAAAAAACGGTCAGCCCCTTCAGAAACGAGGCGGCTGCCTGTTCAAACGAGATAGCGTTAGGCAGAATAGCGGCTTTATCAGCCGGCACGTTATGCACTGAGCTGTAAGCGCCAAGCGCAGACTGAGCATACACCACGCGATCGCCAGCTTTGATGTGCGTCACTTTGCTGCCAACTTTGCTGACCACGCCTGCGGCTTCGGTACCCAGACCGCTGGGCAGAGAAGGCGGCGGATAAAGACCAGTGCGGATGTAGGTGTCGATGTAGTTGATCCCTATCGCTTTATTCTCGACCTGGATTTCGTTTTCCGCCGGGTCAACCGGCGTAAACTCCACAGCCTTGAGTACATCAGGCCCACCATGCTTGTGAAATTCAATACGTGTTGCCATGCTTCCTCCAAAAGAAATGTGGTAATCTTTCGACCCAATCATTATCTCGGTAACTCCATTCACTATGGCAGGAAATAAACCCTTCAACAAACAACAGACTGATGCTCGTGAGCGCGATCCCCAGGTCGCCGGGCTGAAAGTACCGCCGCACTCGATTGAAGCGGAACAGTCGGTGTTGGGCGGTTTAATGCTGGATAACGAACGCTGGGATGACGTGGCCGAACGCGTGGTCGCGGAGGATTTTTATACCCGCCCGCACCGGCATATCTTTACGGAAATGCATCGCCTGCAGGAGATGGGAAAACCCATCGATCTGATTACCCTGGCAGAGTCGCTGGAGGTTCAGGGCCAACTGGACAGCGTCGGCGGTTTTGCGTACCTGGCTGAGTTATCGAAAAATACGCCAAGTGCGGCCAACATTAGCGCTTATGCGGATATCGTCCGCGAACGTGCCGTTGTCCGTGACATGATTTCGGTCGCGAACGAAATTGCGGAAGCCGGATTCGATCCGCAAGGACGTTCCAGTGAAGACCTGCTGGATCTCGCGGAGTCTCGCGTCTTTAAAATCGCTGAAAGCCGCGCCAACAAAGACGAAGGCCCGAAAAACATTACCGATGTGCTCGACGCTACCGTCGCGCGTATCGAGCAGCTATTCCAGCAGCCGCACGACGGCGTCACCGGGGTGAACACCGGTTATGACGACCTCAACAAAAAAACCGCTGGTTTGCAGCCGTCAGACCTCATCATCGTCGCCGCGCGTCCGTCGATGGGTAAAACGACATTTGCAATGAACCTCGTCGAAAATGCGGCGATGTTGCAGGATAAGCCGGTTCTTATCTTTAGTCTTGAAATGCCCTCAGAGCAGATCATGATGCGTTCCCTGGCCTCGCTTTCACGCGTAGACCAAACAAAAATTCGTACTGGTCAACTGGATGACGAAGACTGGGCGCGAATTTCCGGAACAATGGGTATTTTGCTGGAGAAACGAAACATCTATATTGATGACTCCTCCGGCCTGACGCCAACGGAAGTGCGTTCGCGTGCCCGTCGTATCGCCCGTGAACACGGCGGTATCGGACTTATCATGATCGACTACCTGCAACTGATGCGCGTGCCGTCGCTTTCCGACAACCGTACGTTGGAAATTGCTGAAATTTCCCGCTCGCTGAAAGCGTTAGCGAAAGAACTGCATGTGCCGGTGGTGGCGCTGTCGCAGCTTAACCGCTCTCTGGAACAACGCGCCGACAAGCGTCCGGTCAACTCGGATCTGCGTGAATCCGGCTCCATCGAGCAGGATGCCGACTTAATCATGTTTATCTATCGTGATGAGGTTTATCACGAAAACAGCGACTTAAAAGGCATCGCCGAAATTATTATTGGTAAGCAGCGTAACGGTCCGATCGGAACGGTTCGCCTGACGTTTAACGGACAGTGGTCGCGATTCGACAACTATGCGGGCCCACAATACGATGACGAATAAATCTCCGTCATCCTTCATGCTGCAGATGCGTTGACTTCGCCCGTTCACCCCGGTCACTTAGTTTACTAAGCTTCCGGGGATTCTCAGGCTTGTCGCCTTTCTGCAACACGAATGATTTAGGAGATTCTTTTATTAAGGAATACAAATGCAAGCGGCAACTGTAGTTATTAACCGCCGCGCTCTGCGACACAACCTGCAACGTCTGCGTGAACTGGCTCCTGCCAGTAAACTGGTTGCGGTCGTGAAAGCGAACGCTTACGGCCATGGTCTGTTAGAGACCGCGCGAACGCTCCCCGATGCGGACGCTTTTGGTGTCGCTCGTCTTGAAGAAGCCCTGCGGCTGCGCGCGGGTGGGATCACACAGCCTATCCTGTTGCTGGAAGGTTTTTTCGATGCCACCGATCTGCCGACTATCTCCGCGCAGCGTCTGCATACCGCCGTACACAACCTGGAGCAGCTCGAGGCCCTGGAGGCCGCAAAACTGGCTGAACCGGTCACCGTCTGGATGAAGCTCGACACGGGCATGCACCGCCTGGGCGTGCGTCCTGAGCAGGCCGAGGCGTTTTATCAGCGCCTGACGCAATGTGAAAATGTGCGCCAGCCGGTCAATATCGTCAGCCACTTTGCACGCGCGGACGAGCCTGAGTGTGGCGCGACTGAAAAGCAGCTCGATATCTTTAATAGCTTCTGTGAAGGCAAACCGGGGCAGCGTTCGATTGCCGCATCCGGTGGTATTCTGCTGTGGCCGCAATCTCACTTCGACTGGGCGCGTCCGGGGCTGATTCTGTACGGCGTCTCACCGTTGGAAAACCACTCTATCGGTGCCGATTTTGGCTGCCAGCCGGTGATGTCGCTAACCTCCAGCCTGATTGCGGTGCGTGAGCACAAAGCGGGCGAACCGGTCGGCTATGGCGGTACCTGGCAGAGCGAGCGCGACACGCGTTTAGGCGTGGTGGCAATGGGTTATGGTGATGGTTACCCGCGTGCGGCGCCGTCTGGAACACCGGTGCTGGTCAATGGCCGTGAAGTGCCGATCGTTGGTCGCGTCGCGATGGATATGATCTGCGTCGATTTAGGCCCTGAGGCACAGGATAAGGCCGGTGATTCAGTGATTCTTTGGGGTGAAGGTTTGCCCGTGGAACGCATTGCTGAAATGACGAAAGTAAGTGCTTACGAACTTATCACGCGCCTGACCTCAAGGGTGGCGATGAAGTATATCGACTAAGTTCATGATATGCCGGACAGGCGGGAACGCCGCCATCCGGCAATATGCTCGCCAACTGCAACATCCTCTCGATCTTCTTCCGCTTCCGGTTTATTGTGTTCTTATCCTCTGCCTGTAAACCTGGAGAACCACCTCGTGTTTCAAAAAGTTGACGCCTACGCTGGCGACCCGATTTTATCGCTCATGGAGCGATTCAAAGAAGATTCACGTAGCGACAAAGTGAACCTCAGCATTGGTCTGTACTACAACGAAGACGGCATTATTCCTCAGCTTAAAGCTGTGGCGGAGGCGGAAGCCCGACTCAATGCCCAACCGCATGGCGCTTCGCTGTATCTACCGATGGAAGGTCTGAACACGTATCGTAATACCATTGCGCCGCTGCTGTTTGGCGCGGATCATCCGGTTCTCCTGCAACAGCGTGTCGCAACCATTCAGACGCTGGGTGGTTCCGGGGCGCTAAAAATTGGCGCAGACTTCCTGAAACGCTATTTCCCTGACTCTGGCGTATGGGTCAGCGATCCAACATGGGAAAACCATATTGCGATTTTTGAAGGGGCTGGATTCGAAGTGAGTACTTACCCCTGGTATGACAATGAAACCAACGGGGTACGTTTCAATGACCTGCTGGCCACGCTGAATACCTTACCAGCGCGCAGCATCGTGCTGCTGCATCCGTGCTGCCATAACCCGACCGGTGCAGATTTAACCCCTGCGCAATGGGATGCCGTTATTGAGATTCTGAAATCGCGCGATCTGATCCCGTTCCTCGACATTGCCTATCAGGGCTTTGGCGGCGGAATGCAAGACGATGCTTACGCGATCCGCTCTATAGCCAGCGCCGGATTACCCGCTCTGGTCAGTAACTCATTTTCTAAAATTTTCTCTTTATACGGCGAGCGCGTCGGTGGGCTGTCTGTGGTATGTGAAGACGCCGATGCGGCAAGCCGCGTTCTCGGGCAATTAAAAGCGACCGTACGTCGTAACTACTCCAGCCCGCCGAACTTTGGTGCGCAGGTGGTCGCTACGGTACTGGGTGATGACGCGCTGAAAGCCAGCTGGCTGGCGGAAGTCGAAGAGATGCGTACCCGCATTCTGGCAATGCGCCAGGAGCTGGTTAACGTGCTGAGCGCTGAAATTCCTGGCCGTAACTTTGACTATCTGCTGCAACAGCGCGGAATGTTCAGCTATACCGGGCTTAGCGCCGCTCAGGTCGATCGCCTGCGTGATGAGTTTGGTGTGTACCTGATTGCCAGTGGTCGTATGTGCGTGGCCGGATTGAATCACGCTAACGTGCAGCGCGTGGCGAAGGCCTTTGCTGCCGTTATGTAACAATCTGGTTTGCCGGATGGCGGCGTCAACGCTTTACCCGGCCTACAAGAGCATTGGTTTTTTTTCGTTTGTAGGCCGGATAAGCGTAGCGCCATCAGGCATGCTTTTCTGTGTGATCGTGCTCTTTTTCTGTAACAAAACCAGAGAAAATCCTTCCTTTCCCTTCCCTCAGGGGGTAAGGTCAGATAGTTTTTTGACCAGTTGTTAATAAAAAAATGATAACTAACTGACTACTTAGGGAAAAATATGCGCAAGTTTACGTTGGCACTGAGTGCCGTTTGTTTATTGTTCACGTTAAATCAGCCTGCTCAGGCATTAGTTTCTTCTCCCTCGCAGCTCAATCCAGGCACCAACGTTGCAAAACTCGCCGAGCAGGCCCCCATTCACTGGGTTTCCGTGGCGCAAATTGAAAACAGTCTGACTGGACGCCCGCCGATGGCCGTCGGGTTTGATATCGATGATACCGTCCTTTTTTCCAGTCCGGGCTTCTGGCGCGGTAAGAAAACGTACTCTCCGGACAGTGAAGATTACCTGAAGAATCCGGCTTTCTGGGAGAAAATGAACAACGGCTGGGACGAGTTCAGTATTCCAAAAGAAGTGGCGCGCCAGTTAATTGATATGCATGTGCGTCGTGGCGATAGCATTTTCTTCGTCACCGGACGTAGCCCGACGAAGACTGAAACGGTATCGAAAACGCTGGCTGATAACTTTCACATCCCGGCCGCTAATATGAATCCGGTCATTTTTGCCGGCGACAAGCCGGGCCAGAACACCAAAACGCAGTGGTTACAGGATAAAAACGTGCGCATGTTCTACGGCGATTCTGACAATGACATCACCGCCGCTCGCGACGTGGGTATTCGCGGTATTCGTATTTTACGTGCTTCCAACTCCACCTATAAACCGCTACCCCAGGCCGGCGCGTTTGGTGAAGAGGTGATCGTAAATTCTGAGTATTAAAGGCGCAGGCTGCTGTTTGGTGGTTTTTTAAACAAATTTGCGTTGCCGGCTTTTACCTTTTGCGGACTTGCTGCACACTGAATAAACGATGTTCTCATTAGGCGAGTGCTGGTAAGGGGAATAAAGATGACGAATTCGGAGTTGCTGCAATACTGCATGGCAAAAACGGGCGCGGAGCAGAGCGTGCACAGTGACTGGAAAGCCACACAAATCAAAGTCGAAGATGTACTCTTTGCCATGGTAAAAGAGGTAGAAGAACGCCCGGCGGTCTCTCTGAAAACCAGCCCTGAACTGGCGGAATTACTGCGTCAGCAGCATAGCGATGTACGACCAAGCAGGCATCTGAATAAAGCGCACTGGAGCACGGTGTATCTGGACGGCTCGCTGCCGGATTCGCAGATTTATTATCTGGTTGATGCCTCTTATCAGCTGGCGGTAAACACGCTGCCGGAAGATAAACGTCGGATATTGGCGCAGCCCTGATCTGTTTCGCCGGATGCGGCGCAAGCGCCTTATCCGGCCTACAAGACATTATGCATATTCTGTAGGCCAGATAAGTGTTGCGCAATTACAACAGCGGTTTGAGGAAGCGGGCCGTGTGTGAAGCTTCACACTCAGCGACCGTTTCTGGCGTGCCGGAGACCAGAATTTCCCCGCCGCCGCTACCGCCTTCCGGACCGAGATCGACAATCCAGTCAGCGGTTTTGATTACGTCCAGATTGTGCTCAATCACCACGATGGTGTTGCCCTGATCGCGCAACTGATGCAGCACGTCCAGTAACTGCTGAATATCCGCAAAATGCAGACCGGTGGTCGGTTCATCAAGGATATACAACGTCTGCCCGGTGCCGCGTTTTGACAGTTCGCGCGCCAGCTTCACGCGCTGCGCTTCGCCGCCGGAGAGCGTAGTGGCCGACTGGCCGAGACGGATATACGTCAGGCCCACGTCCATCAGCGTTTGTAGCTTACGCGCCAGCGCTGGGACGGCATCGAAGAACTCGCGTGCTTCTTCAATGGTCATATCCAGCACTTCGTGGATGGTCTTGCCCTTGTACTTAATCTCCAGCGTTTCGCGGTTATAGCGCTTGCCTTTACACTGGTCGCACGGCACGTAGATATCCGGCAGGAAGTGCATTTCAACTTTGATCACGCCGTCGCCCTGACAGGCTTCACAGCGTCCGCCGCGAACGTTAAAGCTGAAACGGCCCGGCGTGTAACCGCGCGCGCGGGATTCTGGTACGCCAGCAAACAGTTCGCGCACCGGCGTAAACACACCGGTGTAGGTTGCCGGGTTGGATCGCGGAGTACGACCAATCGGGCTTTGGTCAATGTCGATCACTTTGTCGAAATGTTCCAAGCCCTGAACATCGCGGTACGGCGCAGGTTCAGCCAGCGTGGCGCCGTTCAGCGCTGTCTGCGCAATCGGGAACAGCGTGTCGTTGATCAGCGTCGATTTACCGGAACCAGAAACCCCGGTAATGCAGGTGAACAGGCCAACCGGCAGCGTCAGGGTGACATCTTTCAGGTTGTTGCCGCGCGCGCCGGTAAGCTTCAGCACTTTTTCCGGATCGGCCGCCACGCGCTGTTTCGGTACTTCAATTTTACGCTTACCGCTCATGTACTGGCCGGTCAGCGACTCAGGCACCGCCATGATGTCGTCGAGCGTCCCTTCGGCAACCACCTGGCCGCCGTGAACGCCAGCGCCCGGGCCGATATCGATAACGTGGTCAGCGGCGCGAATCGCATCTTCATCGTGCTCGACCACAATCACGGTATTACCCAGATTACGCAGATGGATGAGCGTGCCCAACAGACGTTCGTTATCGCGCTGATGCAGACCAATAGACGGTTCATCCAGGACGTACATCACGCCGACCAGACCCGCGCCGATCTGGCTTGCCAGACGAATACGCTGGGCTTCGCCGCCGGAGAGCGTTTCCGCTGAACGCGACAGCGTCAGGTAGTTGAGGCCGACGTTGACCAGGAATTTCAGACGATCGCCAATCTCTTTAAGAATTTTCTCTGCAATCTTCGCTCGCTGACCGGCAAGCTTCAGGTTGTTGAAGAAATCCATCGCATGACCGATGCTCATGTCGGAAATTGCGGGCAGCGGCGTATTTTCAACAAATACGTGGCGGGCTTCCCGGCGCAAACGCGTCCCTTCACAGCTGGCGCACGGGCGGTTGCTGATGAATTTGGCTAATTCCTCGCGTACCGCGCTGGATTCCGTCTCTTTATAACGGCGCTCCATATTGTGCAATACGCCTTCGAACGGATGGCGACGTACGGACGTATCGCCGCGATCGTTCATGTATTTAAATTCGATATTCTCTTTACCGGAACCGTACAGCACCACTTTATGCACGGCGGGGTTCAGGCTGGCCCATGGGGCTTCGACGTCGAATTTATAGTGTTCCGCCAGTGACTTAAGCATCTGGAAGTAGTAGAAGTTGCGGCGATCCCAGCCGCGGATAGCGCCACCGGCCAGCGACAGTTCCGGGTTTTGAATCACCCGGTCAGGATCGAAATACTGTTGTACGCCGAGGCCGTCACAGGTCGGGCATGCGCCCGCCGGGTTGTTGAATGAAAACAGACGCGGTTCCAGTTCGCGCATGCTGTAGCCGCAGATCGGGCAGGCGAAGTTGGCAGAGAACAGCAGCTCTTCCGCTTTCGGGTCGTCCATATCGGCAACCACTGCCGTACCGCCGGACAGTTCCAGCGCGGTTTCAAACGATTCCGCCAGGCGCTGGGTGAGATCGTCACGTACTTTAAAGCGGTCAATCACCACTTCAATGGTGTGTTTCTTTTGCAGCTCAAGCTTGGGCGGATCGGACAGGTCGCACACTTCCCCGTCGATACGGGCGCGGATATAGCCCTGACCCGCCAGGTTTTCCAGCGTTTTGGTGTGCTCGCCTTTACGCTCTTTAATTATCGGCGCCAGCAGCATCAGACGCTTGCCTTCCGGCTGCGACAGGACGTTGTCCACCATCTGACTCACGGTCTGCGCCGCCAGGGGAACGTCGTGATCCGGGCAGCGCGGTTCGCCAACGCGGGCAAACAGCAGGCGCAGATAGTCGTGAATTTCGGTAATCGTACCTACCGTGGATCGCGGGTTATGGGATGTCGATTTTTGCTCGATTGAGATGGCGGGAGACAGCCCCTCAATGTGGTCGACATCCGGCTTTTCCATCAGTGACAGAAACTGACGCGCGTACGCGGAAAGGGATTCAACGTAACGACGCTGTCCTTCGGCATACAAGGTGTCGAAAGCGAGCGAAGATTTGCCTGAGCCCGAAAGCCCGGTGACGACAATCAGCTTGTCGCGCGGGATGACGAGGTTGATGTTTTTGAGATTATGGGTGCGGGCGCCCCGAACTTCGATCTTATCCATTCATCTTTCCCGGATTAAACGCTTTTTTGCCTGGCTGCATGGTGCTACCGGCGATCACAAACGGTTAATTATGACACAACCTAACCTGAATGGATATACAGTATTGGAATGCAAAACGCAGGTGTCTGTGCAACAATGTCTATCCGGGGTTGTTTACTGGAATCGATCTCGCAACGTAGTAAAAGCGCTATTGGAAATGCTACAATCCCGCGCTTACACTTATTCAGTAACGTTTTTCAGGAGACACGATCATGGCCAGCAGAGGCGTAAACAAGGTGATTCTCGTCGGTAATCTGGGCCAGGACCCGGAAGTACGCTATATGCCGAATGGTGGCGCAGTTGCCAACATTACGCTGGCTACTTCCGAATCCTGGCGTGATAAAGCGACCGGCGAAATGAAAGAGCAGACTGAATGGCACCGTGTCGTGCTGTTCGGCAAACTGGCGGAAGTAGCCAGCGAATATCTGCGTAAAGGTTCTCAGGTCTATATCGAAGGCCAGTTGCGTACCCGCAAATGGACCGATCAGTCCGGCGTAGAAAAGTACACCACTGAAGTTGTGGTTAACGTTGGCGGCACCATGCAAATGCTGGGTGGTCGTCAGGGTGGTGGTGCTCCGGCAGGTGGCGGTCAGCAGCAGGGCGGTTGGGGTCAGCCTCAGCAGCCGCAGGGCGGCAATCAGTTCAGCGGCGGCGCGCAGTCTCGCCCGCAGCAGTCAGCTCCGGCAGCGCCGTCTAACGAGCCGCCGATGGATTTTGACGACGATATTCCGTTCTAATTTTTCTGCTTTATACGAAAAATTATGGCTACCTCAAAACAGGGGTAGCCATATGTGATTTTTTATCAGTTCAACACCATCGGCCAGTCTGGCGGTGTGTGGCTCATCACTTCAACCATCACATTTTCAATGTTCTTCCAGATTGCGGACATATCCACCAGGGTTATGCCGAGCAGCCCGGTTGCAAACCAGCAGGCGAAAACCAGTCCCAAACCGCTACTAATGACGGCCAGGCCAATATAATCTGATTTACGAAAACGGATATTGAGCGTGCTGGCTAAAAACATCAGCACCGCGCTGAGTAGCTGCCATCGCAGAAGAACCACGCCAGTTGTTATCGTTGCCATGAAAAAACGTCCTCAGAAAGTCTTGATGCCCATGACAGCGCGGGGGTGTTCACCGAGGGTGTAGTACTCTGGCTCTCGACGGGCAATAACACGAATGAAACATTGTTTCTGTTACATGAATTGTGTGAACTATATCACATTTGCTCGTTTGTTCACCAGTGTTAGAGGTTATTTTTGCAGGATAATAACCATTTTATTTGCATGGTTATTTTTAATAAAAAAAACGATAACAAATAATCCAATAAAAAGATGCATATGGATTACCTGTTATGTTTATCCTAAATTATTCGTTAAGAAATTTAATGAATTTCTTAAACACGACCAGGATAATGCTCATAAAAAATTACTACTTGTTGATAATAATGTTATGAAATAAGCATAACTTTAAGTTTGCCTTACGGAAAAATAATATCATCATCAACTATTATCAGACTTTTACATAGAGAAGTCTGTTGCTAATAATGATAGATTCATGCAACTTAATCAGTCAGTGTTTATAGCATCCCGCCTAATGGGTTCTGGCATATACGAAACAGGGAAATAGGGCTGACATGAATCACAGTGCGCGACGCAAGATGCTGAAGTTCTTCGGAACATTCATGGTGGTATTGCTCCCCGTGGTGCTGGCGTTATGGTTTGCTCACATCCGGGCGATGTCCGAAACCCGTAATCAACTCAGCTCTTTTGCTCAACTGGTGTTAAATAAAACGGAATTGGTGATCCTCCAGGCTGATTTAGCGCGTGATATGGCCCAGTTGTATCAGGGTAAGATGTGTACCCCTGCCCATCAGAAAAGTATGCTGAATATTATTCGTGGTCGTTTATATATCAGTGAGCTAATTTATGCGCAGGGCGATCATTTTTTGTGCTCTACGTCAATGATGCCGCGAGTCCCATATATTATGGCGACAGCCGACTATAAACGCGCGCCAGACGTCTTCATCTATTACTACCGCGACACCCCCTTTTTCGCTGGCTACAAAATGACGTACATGCAACGAGGAAACTACGTTGTCGTCATCAATCCATTATCTTACAGCGAAGTCATGTCTGATGATCCGGATCTGTCCTGGGGAGTGTATGACACGGTAACGGACACCTTTTTCTCTGCCAGCGAAGGGGCGAATATTGCGCAGTTCTCGCCGCTGATAAGCGGTGAATCCTCAACATTCCAGCAGGGCGAGCGATTCTATACCATCGTACATTCAGAAAAACGCCCCATCGCGATTATTGTTTCGACCTCCGACGCTCGTGTGAATCAGATTTTCTATCATGAGGCGGCGTTAACGATCCCCTTTGGGATTATCTGCAGCATCCTGATACTGCTCATGTGGTGGCGTACGCGTCAGGAATACCTCTCTCCCCGCCGCTTATTAAAACGTGCGATCAAGAAACGTCAGCTTTGTCTGTACTATCAGCCGATCATTGACATCAAAAATGGACAATGTGTCGGGGCCGAGGCTTTGCTACGCTGGCCAGGCTGTAACGGCGAGGTGATGAGCCCGACGGAGTTTATTCCGCTGGCGGAAAAAGAGGGGATGATTGAGCAGATCACGGATTACGTTGTTGAGGAGGTCTTCAAAGATTTAGGGGCTTTTCTTTCGGCGAATCCTCAGTTGTATATCTCGATTAACCTCTCGGCTTCTGACTTTCATTCATCCCGACTGATTGCTCTGATTGCCGAAAAAAACCATGAGTACTCCGTGGCGGCCCAGCAAATTAAAGTTGAGGTGACGGAGCGCGGCTTTATCGATGTACATAAAATGACACCCATCATCCAGGCGTTTCGGCAGGCCGGTTTTGAAGTGGCGTTTGACGATTTTGGCACGGGATATTCCAACCTCCATAATTTGTCAGCGTTGAATATCGATATCCTGAAGATCGACAAATCGTTTATTAGCACGCTGGCCACTAACAGCACCAGTCACTTGATTGCCGAACATATCATCGAGATGGCGCAAAGCCTAAACCTGAAGACGATTGCGGAAGGGGTGGAAACGGCGGAGCAAATCGGGTGGTTGCTTGAACACGGCGTACAGTATTGCCAGGGCTGGTATTTTGCGAAGGCGCTGCCGCCGCAGGAGTTCATGCGTTGGATAAAACGCTCGCCCGCCATACTGACGCAGAGCGGGCAATAATTTTACAGGCGGTGGCGGTAATCGCTGGGAGTACGATCAAACTCTCGGCGAAATACGCGCGAGAAGGTTTGCTGCGATACATAGCCAAGATCCATCGCAATATCGAATATAGGCCGTTCGGTCGTCCGTAGTTCAACGGCGGCCAGCAGAAGCCGACGTTGGCGGATGTAGTCACCCAGCGTCTGACGCATCACCGTGCGGAACATTCTCTGCAAATACCACTTTGAGTAACCTGATTTTTTCGCAACCGCCTCAATGTTCAGCGGTTGATCGATATGTTCATCAATCCATTCAATAAGGGTCTGAATAATCTGCTGATGGGACATAGAGTTGCCTCTTTCTCAGTGTTCGATTCGTCGTTTTGTCTGTGGGCGAGTATAATTCCTCAAGTTAACTTGAGGTAAAGCGATTTATGGAAAAGAAATTACCCCGGATAAAAGCGTTGCTCACGCCAGGTGAAGTTGCAAAGCGTAGCGGTGTGGCGGTATCGACCCTGCATTTCTATGAAAGCAAAGGATTAATCAGCAGTATGCGCAACAGCGGCAATCAGCGTCGATACAAACGCGATGTGTTGCGTTATGTCGCGATTATCAAGATTGCCCAACGTATCGGCATTCCACTGGCCACGATCGGCGACGCGTTAGGTGTATTACCTGAAGGGCATTCGCTCAGCGCCAAAGAGTGGAAGCAGCTCTCTTCGCAATGGCGCGAGGAGTTAGACCGACGCATTCATACTCTGGTGGCGTTACGCGATGAGCTGGATGGGTGTATTGGCTGCGGCTGTTTATCCCGCAGTGATTGCCCGTTGCGTAACCCTGGCGATCAGCTTGGCGAGCAGGGGACCGGGGCGCGCCTGCTGGAAGATGATTGATTGGTTTAAAGTATGTGGCGGATATAACGGGTATAAAACTAAAGCGCCACAGAGGGCGCTTTAGTTTGGTTCCGGTCTTTGTCTTTCACTCTATCCCGTTGGTTCACGGGAGGGTTTCCCCCGACATCAACACCCCTCAGTCGAGCACGTTTGGGGAGGTTCCGGTCTGTGTTGATAATGTAAGTGTAAGCCACCCCTCTCTATTTGCCAGTGAATTGATTGCTTTTTAGCCAAAAATTTTTCCGCATCTTCATGCATTTTTTTGCGCGAGCAGGCGTGAAAAATAAATGCAAATCTTGTAATAACTCAGCGAAATTTGTTGCCAGATTGCGCATTGACGATAACGTTTGCGCATCGTCTGGCTATTTCTTGCGCATTATAAGAAGAAATGAGTAAAAAGCGGCAAAGTTCAGTTGAAAACCAACGTATGATCGCTGGATAATCGTTTGCTTTTTTTTATCACCCGTTTTTTATGCGCGGAGCTAAACGTTTGCTTTTTTGCGACACCCCTATTGACGCAAAGCTGGCACATGGAGAAATCGTTTAGCAGGCAGTGGATTGTCCACCACGCATAATGACGAAAAAATAAACTCTCAGGGGATGTTTTCTATGTCTACGCCTTCAGCGCGTACCGGCGGTTCACTCGACGCCTGGTTTAAAATTTCGCATCGCGGCAGTACCGTTCGTCAAGAAGTCGTTGCCGGATTAACGACGTTCCTGGCCATGGTCTACTCCGTTATCGTGGTTCCGGGGATGCTGGGTAAAGCCGGATTCCCGCCTGCCGCTGTGTTTGTGGCAACCTGTCTGGTTGCGGGCGTCGGTTCTATTGTGATGGGCCTGTGGGCGAACCTGCCGTTGGCGATTGGCTGCGCCATTTCGCTGACCGCGTTTACCGCATTCAGCCTGGTACTGGGACAACATATTAGCGTGCCCGTAGCGCTGGGCGCGGTGTTCCTGATGGGGGTTCTGTTTACCATCATTTCTGCGACTGGTATCCGTAGCTGGATCCTGCGCAATCTGCCGCAGGGCGTTGCGCACGGTACGGGGATTGGTATCGGCCTGTTCCTGCTATTGATTGCGGCCAATGGCGTTGGTCTGGTGATTAAGAACCCGCTGGACGGCCTGCCGGTTGCGCTGGGCGACTTCGATACCTTCCCGGTGATTATGTCGCTGGTTGGTCTGGCGGTGATTATTGGTCTCGAAAAACTGAAAGTACCGGGCGGCATCCTGCTGACCATTATCGGTATCTCCATCGTCGGCCTGATTTTCGATCCGGCCGTACATTTCTCCGGTATTTTTGCCATGCCGTCGCTGAGCGATGAAAACGGCAACTCGCTGATCGGCAGCCTGGATATTATGGGCGCACTGAACCCGATCGTTCTGCCGAGCGTGCTGGCGTTGGTCATGACCGCGGTCTTCGATGCGACCGGAACCATCCGCGCGGTAGCCGGACAGGCGAATCTGTTGGATAAAGACGGACAAATTATCGATGGCGGCAAAGCGCTGACCACCGACTCCCTGAGCAGCGTGTTCTCTGGTCTGGTAGGGGCTGCACCGGCGGCGGTTTACATTGAATCCGCAGCGGGTACGGCGGCAGGCGGCAAGACCGGCCTGACGGCGATCACCGTTGGCGTATTGTTCCTGCTGATCCTGTTCCTTTCTCCGCTCTCTTATCTTGTTCCTGTTTACGCAACGGCGCCTGCGTTGATGTATGTGGGGCTGCTGATGCTGAGCAACGTGGCGAAAATCGACTTTGCTGACTTTGTCGACGCGATGGCGGGTCTGGTCACTGCTGTATTTATCGTCCTGACCTGTAACATCGTTACCGGCATTATGATTGGTTTTGCTACCCTGGTCATTGGTCGCATTGTCTCTGGCGAATGGCGCAAACTGAACATCGGTACGGTGGTGATTGCTATCGCGCTGGTGGCCTTTTACGCGGGCGGTTGGGCTATTTGATTTTGCTTCGATGACGCTCCTGAAAACGGGTGGCCCAGGCCGCCCGTTTTTATTTTCAGAACACACTCGTTGTCTTTTGCGATACTCTCAAGTAGATAGAATTAAGGCACGACGCCTTTATCACCAATCATAAGAAACATCGCAAACAGGGAACGCATGGAAATCTTTTTCACCATACTCATCATGACCCTTGTGGTCTCGCTGTCGGGGGTATTTACTCGCGTATTGCCCTTCCAACTCCCTTTACCCCTTATGCAGATCGCCATCGGCGCCTTGCTGGCGTGGCCGACGTTTGGTTTGCATGTGGAATTCGATCCAGAGCTGTTTCTGGTGCTGTTTATCCCGCCGCTGCTGTTTGCCGATGGCTGGAAGACGCCGACGCGTGAGTTTCTGGAGCACGGGCGAGAGATTTTCGGCCTTGCGCTGGCGCTGGTTCTGGTCACGGTGGTCGGGATTGGCTTTATGATTTACTGGCTGGTGCCGGGGATCCCTCTCATTCCTGCTTTTGCACTGGCTGCCGTGCTGTCGCCAACCGATGCCGTCGCCCTTTCCGGTATTGTGGGTGAGGGGCGCATCCCGAAGAAAATCATGGGTATCCTGCAGGGCGAAGCGTTGATGAACGACGCGTCCGGCCTGGTCTCGCTGAAATTTGCCGTTGCCGTGGCGATGGGCACGATGGTGTTTACCGTCGGCGGTGCAACGCTTGAGTTCTTCAAAGTGGCGGTTGGCGGCATCCTGGCCGGTTTTGTCGTCAGTTGGTTATACGGACGCTCCCTGCGTTTTCTTAGCCGTTGGGGCGGTGATGAGCCGGCAACGCAAATCGTCCTGCTGTTCCTGCTGCCGTTTGCGTCTTATCTGATTGCGGAACACATCGGTGTTTCAGGCATTCTCGCGGCGGTTGCTGCCGGGATGACGATTACCCGCTCTGGCGTGATGCGCCGCGCGCCGTTGGCGATGCGTTTACGTGCTAACAGCACCTGGGCGATGCTGGAGTTTGTGTTTAACGGCATGGTCTTCTTGTTGTTAGGACTGCAGTTGCCGGGCATTCTGGAGTCATCTTTGGCGGCGGCGGAAGTCGATCCGAACGTTGAAATCTGGATGCTGTTTACCGATATCGTGCTGATTTATGCCGCGCTGATGTTGGTACGTTTTGGCTGGTTGTGGACCATGAAGAAGTTCAGCCTGCGCTTCCTGAAGAAAAAGCCGATGGAGTTTGGCTCCTGGACGACGCGTGAAATCCTGATTGCCTCCTTTGCGGGAGTTCGCGGGGCCATTACCCTCGCCGGTGTGCTCTCCATTCCTCTGTTGTTACCGGACGGGAGCGGCTTCCCGGCGCGTTATGAGCTGATCTTCCTCGCCGCGGGCGTGATTCTGTTCTCGCTGTTTGTCGGCGTGGTGATGCTGCCGATTCTGCTACAGCATCTGGAAGTTGCAGACCACTCGCAACAGCAAAAAGAGGAGCGCATTGCCCGCGCTGCCACGGCGGAAGTCGCGATTGTCGCGATCCAGAAAATGGAGGAGCGTCTGGCTGCGGATAGCGAAGAGAACATTGATAATCAGCTACTGACTGAGGTGAGCTCCCGTGTCATTGGTAACCTGCGTCGTCGCGCCGATGGGCGAAACGATGTAGAAAGCTCAATGCAGGAAGAGAACCTGGAGCGACGGTTCCGCCTGGCGGCGCTGCGTTCAGAACGCGCCGAGCTTTATCATCTGCGCGCCACGCGTGAAATCAGCAATGAAACGCTGCAAAAGCTATTGCACGATCTGGATTTGCTGGAAGCGCTGTTGATTGAGAACCAATAAAAGGAAGCTCGTTGTAGGCCGGATAAGGCGTTTAGCCGCATCCGGCATTTTACGACTCCTGCGTTAACCAAAACCCTTCGCAACATTTCAGCCATGCCTGGGCGCTGTGCGACAGATACACACCTTCGCGCCAAATCATGCCCAACTGCCAGCGTAAGTCGCTTTCCAGAGGGATCCAGCGCAGCGTTTGCTTATCCAACCGCTGGCAAATCGGCTCCGGTAAAATGGCGATCCCGACGCCGGCTTGCACCATTGCCGCCAGAAAATCCCACTGCCCGCTGCGCACAGCGATACGCGGTTTTACGTTGTGCTGGTTAAACAACTCAAGCAGTTGACGGCTCAACGCGAAATCTTCGTTGTAGATAAGCAGCGGATGCTCCGCCAGCGCTTCGGGGGAAATGGAGTCGCACGTTGTCCATTGACCGGAGCGGGGGACCAGCACGCAGAGCGGATGACTGAAAAGCGGTAAGGTCGCCAGACCGCTCTCTTCTTCAACCGGCAACGCGGTCATCGCAACATCCAGATCGCCGTTCATCACCGCCTGCTGGACGGTTAAACCGCCAAATTCAGACACTTTCAGTTCCACGCCGGGATAACGCTGGCGAAAAAGGCTGATGGGGCCAGCCATCAACATACCCACCATGGGCGGGATACCGAGGCGCAGTATTCCCTTGTTGAGGTGATTAATGTCGCTGAGTTCTGCTTCGAGCTGGCGGAATTCGGCGAGGATCGCCAGGCCGCGTTCGAACACGACCTGGCCGGTATCGGTCAACAACAGCCGCCGTCCGTCGCGGATGAGCAACGTGCAATTAAGCTCGTCTTCAAGGTTCTTCAACATTTTGCTGATGGTGGGCTGGGTGACAAAGAGTTTCTCCGCTGCGCGGGTAAAGCTCTGCTGACGCACCACCTCAACAAAATATCGCAGCGTTCTGATATCCATGATTATTCCTTAAGACTATGCCTGCAATGATTTTAATTCATTTCAGTCCTGGACGGGGGCTCTCTATACTGGCGCTCTCTATTTTTTAAGGACATACCCTCATGGCTGTGGCGATAAGCCGCGTGACGCCTGCCGTTATTCATCGACTCCAGATCCCTGTTCAGGTTCTGTTGTACGCAGGTCTCTTTGTTTTTGCTCAATATCTTGTCGCCTGGCTGCATCTGCCGCTTCCTGCCAACCTGGTTGGGATGGTGCTGATGCTGGCGTTGATTGTCTGCCGGGTTATCCCGCTGAACTGGATCCGCGCAGGCGCTCGCTGGTTACTGGCTGAAATGCTGTTATTTTTTGTCCCGGCGGTGGTCGCCGTCGTTAACTATACGCAACTGCTACTGGTTGATGGATGGCGTATTTTTGCCGTTATTGCGATAAGTACGATGATGGTGCTCGGCGCAACGGCATGGGTCGTGGATAAAGTGTATCGCTATGAAATGAGCAGGTTAAACCGTGAGTAATTTCCAGTTAAGCGTGCTGTGTCTGGTGATTACGCTGGGCATCTATTTTGCCAACAAGCGCCTGTATCGCCGCTTTCGTAAATTACCGCTGATGCCGTTAGTGCTTACTCCGGCGCTGTTGGTGCTGATGTTGGTCTTTGGACATATCTCCTGGCAAAACTATATTGGTGAATCGCACTGGCTGCTATGGCTGCTAGGTCCCGCAACCATTGCCTTCGCCGTTCCGGTTTATGACAACCTCGCCGTGATTAAACGTCACTGGATGTCGCTGACGGCGGGTGTGGTGACGGCGACACTGGTGGCGGTCACCAGTTCCGTCTGGTTAGCGCGCCTGTTTATGCTGCCTGATGAAATTCAGCGCAGTCTGGCGGTGCGGTCCGTTACTACGCCATTTGCGCTGGCGGCGGCAGAGCCATTGGGCGGTCAGCCGGATCTGGTGGCATTGTTCGTGGTCGTGACGGGCGTATTCGGGATGGCGGTCGGCGATGTGCTGTTTTTGCGGCTCTCTATTCGCGAAGGGATGGCGAAAGGCGCAGGTTTTGGCGCAGCATCGCACGGCGCAGGCACGGCTCGCTCATATGAGCTCGGCCAACAGGAGGGCGTAGTGGCTAGCCTGGTGATGATGCTTTCCGGCGTGGTGATGGTGCTGGTATCGCCGCTGGTCGCAAGGCTGATGTTCTGAGAAAGGCAGTAATCCTCCGGCCCGGAAGCCGGAGGAGAGGGAAGATTAGTGCGCGCGACCTTGTTCAACGCCATACCCGGTCTGGGAACGGATGAACTGAGCACGGAACTGCTCGCGTTCGCGGTTACCTTCTTCTGAGTTATCGGTGGCAGAGAAGAACCAGATCCCGAGGAACGCTACGCTGATGGAGAACAGCGCCGGATATTCATACGGGAATATGGCTTTTTCGTGACCCAGGATTTGTACCCAAATTGTTGGGCCAAGCACCATCAGCACGACGGCCGTCAGCAGACCTAACCAGCCGCCCATCATTGCGCCACGCGTGGTCAGTTTTGACCAGTACATGGAGAGCAGAATGATGGGGAAGTTACAGCTGGCTGCGATAGCAAATGCCAGTCCCACCATGAAGGCGATGTTCTGGTTTTCGAACAGCACGCCGAGCACGATGGCAATCACACCCAGCACCAGTACGGTAATTTTCGACACCTTCAGCTCTTCGCGCTCGGTTGCGCCTTTGCGGAATACGTTGGCGTACAGGTCGTGAGAAACTGCCGATGCGCCCGCCAGCGTCAAACCAGCAACCACTGCCAGAATGGTGGCAAACGCCACTGCCGAGATGAAACCGAGGAACAGGTTCCCGCCCACCGCATTCGCCAGATGTACCGCCGCCATGTTGTTACCGCCGATAAGCGCGCCAGCAGCGTCTTTATACACAGGGTTCGCGCCAACGAGCATGATCGCGCCAAAGCCGATGATAAAGGTCAGGATGTAGAAATAACCCATAAAACCGGTGGCATAGAATACGCTTTTACGCGCTTCGCGGGCATCGCTGACCGTGAAGAAACGCATCAGGATGTGCGGTAAGCCCGCCGTACCAAACATCAGGCCGAGACCTAACGACAGCGCGGAGATCGGATCTTTCACCAGCCCGCCCGGGCTCATAATGGCGGAACCTTTCGGGTGTACCGCCATCGCTTCGGTGAACAGATTGTTGAAACTAAAGCCGACGTGCTTCATCACCATAAAGGCCATAAAGCTGGCGCCGAACAGCAACAGAACGGCTTTAATGATCTGTACCCAGGTGGTTGCCAGCATGCCGCCAAACAGGACGTACATCATCATCAATACGCCAACCAGCACGACGGCAATGTGGTAGTTCAGGCCAAACAGCAGCTCAATCAGTTTACCCGCGCCGACCATCTGCGCGATCAGATACAGCGCGACCACCACCAGGGAACCACACGCCGAGAGAATACGAATCGGACCTTGTTTCAGGCGATAAGAGGCCACGTCGGCAAAGGTGTAGCGACCAAGGTTACGCAGGCGTTCAGCAATCAGGAACAGGATAATCGGCCAGCCGACCAGGAAGCCGAGCGAGTAAATCAGTCCGTCATAACCGGAGGTAAAGACCAGCGCGGAAATCCCGAGGAACGATGCAGCAGACATATAGTCGCCTGCAATCGCCAGCCCGTTCTGGAAGCCGGTGATGTTACCGCCAGCGGTGTAGTAGTCATTACGCGAACGCACGCGTTTAGACGCCCAGTAGGTAATACCAAGCGTAAAGATGACGAAAATCAGGAACATGATAATCGCCTGCCAGTTGGTTGGCTGGCGTTGGACTGCTCCGCTTATAGCATCCGCCGCGTTTGCGGCGAAGGGCAGCGTGGCGGCAAGCGCCGTCAGGACTCTCTTCATGATGCTTTAACCTCGTGCAGAACCGCATTGTTCAGGCGATCGAATTCACCGTTTGCCCGCCAGATATAGATCCCGGTCAGGATGAAGGAGATAAGGATCACGCCGACCCCAATCGGAATACCCCGGGTGACGCTGGTTCCCGCGTGCAGCGGAGTACCCAGCCAACCAGGCGCAAAGGCAATCAGTAAAATAAAGCTGATGTAAACTGCCAGCATGATGATGGACAGAATGGTGGCAAACCGTTGCCGTTTTTCAACTAACTCCCTGAAACGCGCACTGTCTTCTATCCGCTGATAAATATTGTCATTCATCACAGAGCTCTCCAGAGGTCCCCTGCGTCTTTCGCGCTACAGGTTCGTTGGCCGCACTCGCCCACCCCAGTCACATAGTGAACTATGCTCCTGGGGATGTGCTCGCTTGCCGCCTTCCTGTAACACGAAATCCTTTGGGGGAGGGTTTTTATATTTCCCTCCCGCTCAGGGGAGGGGTAGGGATAGGATTTGTAGGCCCGATAAGCAGCGCGCCATCGGACATTTCACGGTTATGGTTATGATGGCATCGCGATGGCCTGCTTCTCTTCGAGCAGTTTCTCAACGACGCCTGGATCGGCGAGGGTTGAGGTATCGCCCAGATTGCTGGTATCGCCCGCCGCGATTTTGCGCAGAATGCGGCGCATAATTTTGCCGGAGCGGGTTTTCGGCAGTGAATCGGTCCAGTGCAGCACATCTGGCGTTGCCAGCGGGCCAATTTCTTTACGCACCCAGTTGCGAACTTCGGCATACAACTCAGGCGACGGTTCTTCGCCGTGATTCAGCGTGACGTAGGCGTAGATCGCCTGGCCTTTAATATTATGCGGAATACCGACCACCGCGGCTTCGGCAATCTTCGGATGCGACACCAGCGCCGATTCGATTTCTGCCGTGCCCAGACGGTGACCAGAGACGTTTAGCACATCGTCCACACGTCCGGTGATCCAGTAATAACCATCTTCATCACGGCGTGCGCCGTCGCCGCTGAAGTACATATTTTTGAAGGTAGAGAAGTAGGTCTGTTCAAAACGTTCATGATCGCCAAACAACGTTCTCGCCTGGCCTGGCCACGAGTCAATAATCACCAGGTTGCCTTCGGTTGCGCCTTCCAGCGGATTACCTTCGTTATCGACAATCGCAGGCTGCACGCCAAAGAACGGACGGGTTGCGGAACCGGCTTTCAGCTCGGTGGCGCCCGGCAGCGGGGTGATCATGAATCCACCGGTTTCGGTCTGCCACCAGGTATCGACGACCGGACATTTTTCGTTGCCGATCTTCTTCCAGTACCACTCCCACGCTTCCGGGTTGATTGGCTCGCCAACGGAACCCAGGATGCGCAGCGACGAACGGTCAGTACCTTCAATCGCTTTATCGCCTTCTGCCATCAGAGCGCGGATGGCGGTCGGCGCGGTATACAGAATATTGACCTGGTGCTTATCCACAACCTGCGCCATACGCGCCGGGGTAGGCCAGTTGGGCACGCCTTCGAACATCAGCGTGGTTGCGCCGCAGGCCAGCGGACCGTACAGCAGGTAGCTGTGCCCGGTTACCCAACCTACGTCAGCGGTACACCAATAGATATCGCCCTGATGATAGTCAAACACGTACTTAAAGGTGGTTGCGGCGTAGACCAGATATCCGCCGGTGGTGTGCAGCACGCCCTTCGGCTTGCCGGTTGACCCGGAGGTATACAGGATAAACAGCGGATCTTCGGCGTTCATCTCTTCCGGCTGATGTTCCGGGCTGGCTTTCTCAATAATATCGGACCACCACAGGTCACGACCTTCCTGCCATTCCGTTTTTCCACCGGTACGTTTGAGAACGATAACGTGTTCGACGCTTTTCACGTTCGGGTTTTTCAGCGCATCATCGACGTTCTTTTTCAACGGGATAGCGCGTCCGGCGCGTACGCCTTCATCGGCGGTGATCACCAGGCGAGAATTAGAGTCGATGATACGTCCGGCGACGGCTTCCGGTGAGAAACCACCGAAGATGACCGAATGCACCGCGCCAATACGGGCACAGGCCAGCATGGCGACCGCCGCTTCCGGCACCATCGGCATATATATGGCCACCACATCACCTTTTTTAATGCCTAAATCCAGTAACGTATTGGCAAAACGACAGACATCGCGATGCAGCTCGCGGTAGGTAATATGTTTGCTTTGGCTGGCGTCGTCGCCTTCCCAGATGATGGCGGTACGATCGCCATTTGCCTGCAGGTGACGGTCAAGGCAGTTCGCCGCCAGGTTTAGCGTGCCATCCTCATACCATTTAATAGAGACGTTGCCTGGCGCAAACGAGGTGTTCTTCACCTGGCTGTACGGCTTGATCCAATCAAGAATCTTTCCCTGCTCGCCCCAAAATGTGTCGGGTTCGTTAACAGATTGCTGGTACTTCGCTTCGTACTGCTCCGGATTTATCAGGCAACGATCCGCAATGTTTGCGGGAATAGCGTGTTTATGTATTTGGCTCATGGCTTTTGTTCTCCTTGTAGGATGTTAATAATATGTCGCATAAACGTTAAATGTAGGGGCTTTGCGAGTTTTGTTTAGTATTTGGGCGGCAGATCACGCAATAAACGAATTGTGCAAATTAGCGACAAACTGAATTTTGAAGAGAACTAGCAAAAATTGATTAATTCTCGCGATAACATGGGGTTATCTGAGAATTGTTGAAAAGGTGATCTGTCTCAGAATTAAACAAAAGAGTGAGTGGTTTGAGGGGGTAACTAACTCTAAAGTGGTATTTTACATACACTTACAATTGATTAAAGACAACATTTTCAGTGTGGTTTCTTGTTACAAATTGGGGGGAGCAATGTCATGACAGTATTCGTGTGGTTGCTGTTATGGAAAACAATAAAAGAACCGCCATTGCAGATAATGGCGTCATCTGGATGAGACCCCTATGGCAAGGACAAAATCACGCGTACGCCGTTTCTTCAGCCTGTTATTACCTTTATTATTTATCTCTGCTGTTCACGCTGAACAAACTCCTGTACCCGCAAAGACCGTCACCGTTGAAGCGAAGAATGAAACCTTCGCCCCTCAGCATCCCGATCAATACCTCTCCTGGAAAGCCACGTCTGAGCAATCAGCCCGTGAAGATGCGCTGGCAGAAGATCCGCGTCTGGTGATCCTGTGGGCGGGATATCCATTCTCGCGCGATTACAACAAACCGCGCGGGCACGCGTATGCGGTGACCGATGTACGTGAAACCTTACGTACCGGCGCACCTAAAACGGCAGAAGACGGCCCGCTGCCGATGGCTTGCTGGAGCTGTAAAAGCCCGGATGTGGCGCGTCTGATCCAGAAAGACGGTGAAGATGGTTACTTCCACGGTAAATGGGCGCGCGGCGGTCCGGAAATTGTTAACAACCTCGGGTGTGCAGATTGCCATAACACCGCGTCGCCGGACTTCGCCAAAGGCAAGCCTGAGCTGATGCTGTCGCGTCCTTACGCTGAGCGCGCGATGGAAGCTATCGGCAAACCGTTTGAGAAAGCCGGTCGCTTTGATCAGCAATCCATGGTCTGCGGCCAGTGCCACGTGGAGTACTACTTCGACGGTAAGAACAAAGCCGTTAAGTTCCCGTGGGATGAGGGCATGAAAGTCGAGAACATGGAGAAATACTACGACACCATCGCCTTCTCTGACTGGACTAACTCTCTGTCCAAAACCCCGATGCTGAAAGCGCAGCACCCGGAATATGAAACCTGGAGCGCGGGCATTCACGGTAAGAACAACGTGACCTGCATCGACTGTCACATGCCGAAAGTGCAAAACGCGGAAGGTAAGATCTATACCGATCACAAGATTGGTAATCCGTTCGATAACTTCGCCCAGACCTGTGCGAACTGCCATACCCAGGACAAAGCATCCCTGCAAAAAGTGGTCGCCGAGCGTAAACAGGCCATTCATGACCTGAAAATCAAGGTTGAAGATCAACTGGTACATGCGCACTTCGAAGCGAAAGCCGCATGGGATGCGGGTGCGACCGAAGCGGAAATGAAGCCGATTCTGGAAGATATCCGTCACGCACAATGGCGCTGGGACCTGTCTATCGCCTCACACGGTATTCACATGCATGCGCCGGAAGAAGGTCTGCGGATGCTGGGTAGCGCAATGGATAAAGCCGCCGACGCACGTACCAAACTGGTTCGTCTGCTGGCGACCAAAGGCATCACGCATGAAATCCCGTTACCGGATATCTCTACCAAAGAGAAAGCCCAGGCGGCGATTGGTCTGAACATGCAGCAAATCAATGCTGAGAAGCAGGACTTCATCAAAACGGTGATTCCGCAGTGGGAAGAGCAGGCGCGTAAAAACGGTCTGTTAAGCCAATAACCCCATTTCGCCCCGTAAGGGGCGGATAACTCAACGGAGTGAATATGAGCGTATTACGTTCGTTATTAACTGCTGGGGTGCTGGCGTCAGGCCTGTTCTGGAGCCTGAGTGGAATCACTGCCACGCCAACGCCGCAGGAGTCGGATCAACGCTGGACGGTTACTCAGCAGCGTAATCCGGATGCTGCCTGTCTGGATTGTCACAAGCCGGATACCGAAGGCATGCATGGTAAACATGCGCAAGTCATTAACCCGAACAACAAACTGCCGGTCACCTGCACCAACTGTCACGGCCAGCCGTCACCGAACCACCGCGAAGGGGTGAAGGATGTGATGCGCTTTAATGAGCCAATGTACAATGTGGAGCAGCAGAACAGCGTCTGTATGTCCTGTCACCTGCCTGAGCAGTTGCAAAAAGCGTTCTGGCCGCACGATGTCCACGTCACAAAAGTGGCGTGCGCCAGCTGTCACTCACTGCATCCGAAGCAAGACACGATGCAGACGCTAAGCGATAAAGGACGGATCAAGATTTGCGTCGATTGCCACAGCGATCAGCGTAACAATCCGAACTTTAACCCGGCGTCGGTTCCGTTGCTTAAGGAGCATCCATGAGTTGCTCTCGTCGCCAGTTTATCACCGGCGTCGGCGCGCTGGTGGCAGTGAGCGGGACGGCGGGACGCGTTGTGGCGAAGACGCTAAATATCAATGGCGTACGTTACGGAATGGTACACGATGAGTCATTATGCATCGGCTGCACGGCCTGCATGGATGCTTGTCGGGAAGTCAACAACGTACCGGAAGGCGTATCGCGTCTGACGATTATTCGCAGCGAGCCGCAGGGGACGTTTCCTGATGTGAAATATCGCTTTTTCCGCCACTCGTGCCAGCATTGCGACCATGCCCCCTGCGTTGACGTCTGCCCGACGGGGGCATCGTATCGCGATGCCGCCAACGGCATTGTGGATGTGAACCCTGATCTTTGCGTTGGCTGTCAGTACTGTATCGCCGCGTGTCCTTATCGCGTGCGCTTTATCCATCCGGTGAGCAAAACGGCGGATAAATGCGATTTCTGCCGGAAAACCAACCTGAAAGCGGGCAAACAGCCCGCCTGCGTTGAGTCATGCCCGACGAAGGCGCTGACGTTTGGTAATCTGGACGATCCCAACAGCGATATCTCCCGTTTGTTGCAGCAGAAAACCACCTACCGTTACAAGCTGGCGCTGGGCACAAAACCGAAGGTCTACCGCGTTCCCTTTAAATATGGGGAGGTGAGCCAATGACACCCGCTTCTGCATTTCATTTTGAATCACTGGTGTGGGACTGGCCCATCGCCATCTATCTGTTCCTGATTGGCATCTCCGCCGGACTGGTTACGTTGGCGATTCTGCTGCGTCGCTTCCATCCTGAGGCGGGCGGTTCGGACAGCACGCTGCTGCGCACCACGCTGGTGTTAGGGCCGGGGGCGATTATCTTCGGTCTGCTGATTCTGGTATTCCACCTGACGCGGCCATGGACCTTCTGGAAACTGATGTTCCACTACAGCTTCACCTCGGTGATGTCGATGGGGGTCATGCTGTTCCAGTTGTATATGGTAGTACTGGTGCTGTGGTTGGCAAAAATCTTTGAAAAAGAGGTGATTGCCCTGCAACAACGCTGGCTGCCGCGGTTAGGGATCGTGCAGAAAGCGTTGACGCTGATAACGCCGTTTCATCGTGCGCTGGAGACGTTAATGCTGGTGCTGGCGGTTCTGCTTGGGGCGTACACCGGGTTTTTGCTCTCGGCGCTGAAGTCCTACCCGTTCCTGAATAACCCGATCCTGCCGGTACTGTTCCTGTTCTCCGGGATCTCCTCCGGCGCGGCGGTGGCGCTGATCGCCATGGCGTTACGCCATCGTAGCAACCCGCACAGCACTGAAGCGCACTTTGTGCATCGCATGGAGGTCCCGGTGGTATGGCTGGAGATCTTCCTGCTGGCGGCGTTCTTCGTCGGCCTGGCGCTGGGCGATGACGGCAAAATGCGCGCGCTGGCGGCGGCGCTGGGCGGCGGATTCTGGACCTGGTGGTTCTGGCTTGGCGTGGCGGGGCTTGGGCTGATACTGCCGATGCTGCTAAAACCCTGGGCCAACCGCAGTTCGACGTTTCATGGCGTATTGGCAGTCTGCGGCGCCAGCCTGACCGGCGTACTGTTGCTGCGCTTTTTCATTCTCTATGCGGGTCAGCTAACCGTTGCGTAAGGTGATATCTGGACGTTCTCCTTCCTGAAGCCGGTTTTCTGGCACTGTTATTAAGCCTCGGGGTCAACGTGTTGACCCCACTTGCCGTGTTGGTGGGTGTCCGCCAGCGCTGGCAGGGCGTGATGCGCCTGGCAAGCGTGGGCGTATGGACGCAGTTTGCGCTGCTGCTGCTGGCTTTTGCCATTCTGGTATTCTGTTTTCTGACCAGCGACTTTTCGGTGGTCTATGTTGCTCAGCACAGCTACAGCCTGCTGCCGTGGGGATTAAAACTGGCGGCGGTTTGGGGCGGCCATGAAGGGTCGCTGCTGTTGTGGGTGCTCTTTCTTTCCGGCTGGAGCGCGCTGTTCGCTCTGTGCTATCGGCGTGATTCTGATCCACTGTTTCCGCTGACGCTCAGCGTCCTGTCAATGGTGACGGCCCTGTTGCTGCTGTTTGTGGTGGTCTGGTCCGATCCCTTCGTGCGTATTTTCCCGCCTGCTATAGAAGGACGGGACCTTAACCCGATGCTGCAACATCTTGGGTTAATCCTCCACCCGCCGCTGCTGTACCTGGGTTACGGTGGTTTGATGGTAGCCGCGGGCGTGGCGCTGGCCTCGCTGCTGCGCGGTGACTTTAACGCGCAGAGCGCCTGGGTGTGCTGGCGCTGGGCGCTGCCCGGCTGGTGCGCGCTGACGCTGGGGATAATCCTCGGTTCCTGGTGGGCCTACTGCGAGCTGGGCTGGGGGGGGGGGTGGTTCTGGGACCCGGTCGAAAATGCCTCCTTATTACCCTGGCTCTCCGCCAGCGCGTTGCTGCATAGCCTGTACATCACGCGCCAGCGTGGGATCTTCCGCCACTGGTCGCTGCTGCTGGCGATCGTCACGCTGATCTTATCGCTGCTGGGGACGCTGATTGTGCGTTCCGGCATTCTTGTTTCGGTACATGCCTTTGCGTTGGATAACGTGCGCGCCGCGCCGCTGTTTGCGCTGTTTAGCGTATTGAGCCTGGCGTCGCTGGGGTTGTACGCCTGGCGAGGCCAGCAAATTCGCCAGAATGCGCGTTTTGGCGGCTGGTCGCGCGAGATGCTGATTCTGGTCGCGCTATTACTTTTTTGCGCGGTGCTACTGATTGTGCTGATTGGCACGCTCTATCCGATGATTTACGGGTTGTTCGGCTGGGGAAGGCTCTCCGTTGGCGCGCCGTACTTTAACCGCGCCACGCTGCCGTTTGGGCTGCTGATGCTGCTGGTTATCGTGCTGGCAACGATCAGAAGCCGCAAAGTCTCTTTGCGTTGTCAGCTTCCGGCACTGCTGGCGCATGCCGGGGTATTGGTATTTGCGGCTGGGATCGTTTTTTCCAGCGGTAGTCGTCAGGAGATAAGCCTGAATCTGAGCCCCGGGCAGCAGGTCGCGCTTGCGGGCTACATTTTCCGTTTTGAGCGTCTCGACCTGGAAGCCAAAGGCAACTACACCAGTGAAAAAGCGCTGATCACGTTGTGGCAAAATGAGCAGCGTATCGGTAGCCTGCAGCCCGAAAGGCGCTTCTATGCCGCGCGTCGTCAACAGATGATGGAGCCGGGTATCCGCTGGAATCTGATGCATGACTGGTACGCGGTGATGGGCGAAAAAACCGGACCGGACCGTTACGCCATGCGCTTATACGTGCAGACTGGCGTGCGCTGGATTTGGGGAGGAGGATTGTTGATGGTGTTTGGCGCGCTGCTGAGCGCATGGCGAGGGAGGAAGTATCCTGAGTTATTGCCTGATGGCGCTGCGCTTATCAGGCCTACGAGTGAAAAGCAGGGTAGGCCGGATAAGGCGTTCAAGCCGCCATCCGGCAGAACGATGTTACTTGTGGCTTTACTGATTTTTCTCCCTTTTGCCACCCATGCCCAGGTGGTGGACACATGGACGTTTGCCAACCCGCAGCAGCAGGAGAAAGCGCTGTCTATTGCCAGTCAGTTGCGCTGTCCGCAGTGTCAGAACCAGAACTTGCTGGAATCCAATGCGCCCGTGGCAGTCAGTATGCGCCATCAGGTTTACAGCATGGTTGCTGAAGGTAAAGGCGAAGCGGAAATCACCGCCTGGATGACCGAGCGTTACGGTGATTTCGTGCGCTACAACCCGCCGTTGAATGAGCAAACGCTGCTGTTGTGGGCGCTGCCGTGCCTGCTGTTATTGCTGGTGGGCGTGGTGGTCTGGCAGGTGAGGAAGCGTCAGCACGCAGAAGAGGATGAGCAATGAGCCAGGCCGAACATTCCACTGCGCCGTTACGTCCCATGCCCGTGAAGCGGCTGGCTGCTGCGGCGGTGCTGATGGTGATGGCCTGCATCGGCGGTTACCTGTTAACGCCAAAATGGCAGGCGGCACGTCAGGAGCAGGCGCGTCTGGCAGACCCCTTACATGCTTTTTCTGATGAAAATATTCAGGAAAAACAGCTATTTTCTCTGCAATCGCAAATTCGTGCGAATCCGCAGGACGCAGTGAAATGGGCGCAACTGGGTGAGTACTATCTGTGGCAAAACGCGTATCATAATGCGCTGCTGGCCTACGAGCAGGCGCTGCGTATACGCGGTGAAAACGCCGAAATCTATTCCGCGCTGGCGACGGTGCTGTACTATCAGGCCGGGCAACATATGACGCCGCCCACCCGCGAGATGATTGATAAGGCTCTGGCGCTGGACCCGACAGAGGTCACTGCGCTGATGCTGTTAGCTTCCGATGCGTTTATGCAGGCAGACTACGCTCAGGCTATCTCAGTGTGGCAAAAGGTTATGGATTTAAACTCGCCGAGGGTGAATCGGGCACAGCTCATTGACTCTATTAATATGGCGAAGTTGTTGCAGAATCGGCAAAAATAAATTTGTTTTATTTGTGATTTGTATCATTTTGCCTGTTTAAAAAACAGGCAAACGAACAAGCGAGCAAAAAAAACTCATGCCCTGACTTCTTCATTTTTGAACATATTAAAATTCTTTTATAACAAAAAGTTATTCATCATTACCCCGATAAAATTGCATTTTTATGCAAATAATCAGCGAAAGGCCCTGTTCTCAGAGGGTTGCGCTGAATGCCATGCAGATGATAATGATAATAAGCGTTAAAAAACTCCATAAACGAACGCAACACAAATCATACCCTTTCAGTATGTACTATTCCCACACGCTGCATGTGGAATAGCGCTTCATCGAGGAAGTCCGTTGTTATGAAAAATTTGAAAGTCAGCCTGGCATGGCAGATTCTAATCGCTATGGTGCTGGGCATTCTGCTAGGGAGTTACCTGCATTACCATAGTGACAGCCGTGAATGGCTGATTGTAAACCTGCTGTCTCCGGCGGGCGATATCTTTATCCACCTGATCAAAATGATCGTCGTGCCGATTGTCATCTCTACGTTGATTGTCGGCATAGCCGGGGTGGGCGATGCCAAACAGCTGGGCCGTATTGGCGCCAAAACGATTATCTATTTCGAAGTGATCACCACCGTGGCGATTATCCTTGGTATCACGCTGGCGAATGTGTTCCAGCCCGGTACCGGGGTTGATATGTCGCAGCTGGCAACCGTCGATATTTCGAAATATCAGAGCACCACCGCAGAAGTACAGAGCCACGCGCATGGCCTGATGGGCACGATTTTGTCACTGGTGCCGACCAACATCGTCGCGTCGATGGCAAAAGGCGACATGCTGCCGATTATCTTCTTCTCGGTACTGTTTGGTTTAGGTCTGTCTTCTCTGCCGGCAACTCACCGCGAGCCGCTGGTTACCGTGTTCCGCTCGATCTCCGAAACCATGTTTAAAGTGACGCATATGGTGATGCGTTACGCGCCAGTCGGGGTTTTTGCGTTGATCGCCGTTACCGTTGCGAACTTCGGTTTTGCCTCCCTGTGGCCGCTGGCGAAGCTGGTGCTGTTGGTGCATTTCGCCATCCTGTTCTTCGCGCTGGTGGTGCTGGGGATCGTCGCGCGCATCTGCGGTTTGAGCATCTGGATCCTGATCCGCATTCTGAAAGACGAGCTGATTCTGGCCTACTCGACCGCCAGTTCTGAGAGCGTGCTGCCGCGTATTATTGAGAAGATGGAAGCCTACGGCGCGCCGGCGTCAATCACCAGCTTTGTGGTGCCGACCGGTTACTCATTCAACCTTGATGGCTCAACGCTGTACCAGAGTATCGCCGCTATCTTTATTGCTCAACTGTACGGTATCGATCTGTCGCTGTGGCAGGAAATCGTGCTGGTGCTGACGCTGATGGTGACCTCAAAAGGGATTGCGGGCGTGCCGGGCGTATCGTTTGTGGTATTGCTGGCAACGCTTGGCAGCGTGGGGATCCCGCTGGAAGGTCTGGCGTTTATTGCCGGTGTTGACCGTATCCTCGATATGGCGCGTACTGCGCTGAACGTGGTGGGTAATGCGCTGGCCGTGCTGGTTATCGCCAAGTGGGAACACAAATTTGACCGCAAGAAAGCGCTGGCCTATGAGCGCGACGTGCTGGGCAAATTTGATAAGACTGCTAATCAGTAATTAATGACAGATTGCCGGATGGCGCTTGCGCCGCCATCCGGCAATGCAAACCATTAGCCGTTGGCTAACTTATCAAACTCTTCGCAGCCGGTATCGAATCCTTCCATACAGCTCAGATTCAACCAGTGCAGCGCTTTCTGTTTATTCTTCTCGATAAAACCCTGCTCGCCGTTTAAGAACATCATCCCGGCCCAGTATTCGGAATACCCGGTGCGGGAAATGGCTGAACTACGCTTGAAATACCACGTCGCTTTCTCATCGTCAGCAGGAATACCGACGCCGTTGGCGTAAATCAGTCCGAGCAGCATTTGCGCGTCGACGGCGGAGTCATTTTCCAGATCCTCGGAGGCGTTTTGCAGCAAGGTAATGGCTTTGGGGTAATCGGTGCGGCCTGCCTGGGTGTTCACCAGAATACGCGCCAGCGTAATTTCCCCTGCCTTACTGCCCGCCTGCGTCGCTTTTTCCGCCAGCGTTTTGGCCTGAGGGTAATCCAGACTGACCGGGTTGGTTATCTTAATTTGCGCCAGCAAAGCATATGCATCCGCATCACCGTTGTCGGCGGCTTTTTGCGCCCAGTATTCGGCTTTGCTTAAATCGCCTGAACTGAACCAGGTATCGGCGAGGAAATACTGCGCGCGTCGGTCACCTGCCTCTGCTGCCTGTAGATACTGGCTTCCGGGTTCAGTATCACTGGCATGGGCAAAGAATGTCACGAAGAACATCAATGCAAGAAGTTGTTTCATTTTGAGTTTTATTTAGGGTACGGAGTAGACAGTATAAAGAGATCGCGTGCATAAAAAAACGGCCTCCGAATGGAGGCCGTAGGCTCAGGCTTAACCCATCGCGCTTTCGCGCAGGCTGGCTTTCAGCTTGGTGTACTCATCAATAACATACTGTTCGGCAGCGCGCTGATCGGCAATGCGTTCAACGTTAACGGCACAGTATTTATACTCCGGCGTTTTGGTAATCGGGCTTAAGTTCTCGGTTACCAGTTCATTACATGCCCCAATCCACCACTGGTAGGTCATGTAAATCGCGCCTTTGTTTGGACGATCGCTGACTGCCGCGCGGGTAATAACCCGGCCTTTACGTGAGTTAACCCACACCAGATCTTCATCCTGAATACCCAGACGCTCTGCGTCAGCGGTGTTGATCTGGGCATAGCCCGGCTCATCCGCCAGCGCGGCCAGCGCCGCACAGTTACCGGTCATCGAACGGCAAGAGTAGTGGCCGACTTCACGCACCGTCGACAGTACCATCGGGTACTCTGGGGTGAGTTTGTCGATTGGCGCTACCCAGTCGCAGGTGAAGAACTGCGCCAGGCCGTTCGGGGTGTCAAACTTCTCTTTGAAGAGGTAAGACGTACCCTGGTCGGCATCTGAGGTGTCGCGGCAAGGCCACTGGATATAACCCAGTTCGCCCATTTTCTCGTAAGTGGCGCCGTAGAAATCCGGGCACAGATGACGCAACTCGTCCCAGATTTCCTGGGTGTTGTTGTAGTGCATCGGGTAGCCCATACGGGTGGCGATTTCACTGATAATCTGCCAGTCCGTTTTCAGATCCCACTTCGGCTCAACGGCTTTAAAGAAGCGCTGGAAGCCACGGTCCGCCGCAGAGAAGACGCCTTCATGCTCGCCCCATGACGTAGACGGTAAAATAACGTCTGCGGCAGCGGCGGTTTTGGTCATGAAGATATCCTGCACGATGACCAGTTCCAGATCCTCAAAGCCTTTGCGCACTGCGGAGAGCTCAGCATCGGTCTGTAATGGATCTTCACCCATAATGTACGCCGCGCGCACTTCGCCATGCGCCGCACGGTGCGGCAGTTCGCTGATGCGATAGCCGGTATGCGCAGGCAGGCTTTCCACGCCCCAGGCTTTAGCGAATTTCTCGCGGTTTTCCGGGAATTTCACGTACTGATAGCCCGGATAGGTATCCGGCAGCGCGCCCATGTCGCATGCGCCCTGAACGTTGTTCTGGCCACGAACCGGGTTAACGCCCACGCTTGGCTTACCGAGGTTACCGGTCAGCATCGCGAGGCTGGTCAGTGAACGCACGGTTTCCACACCCTGATAGAACTGGGTCACACCCATGCCCCACAGAATTGCCGCGCTTTTCGCCGTGGCGTACATACGTGCAGCCTGACGAATATCGTGCGCGCTAACGCCCGTGATATCTTCGACGGACTCCGGCGTATAGCCTTCGACAATCTTGCTGTAC
>NZ_JAHLQZ010000319.1:0-2814 GCF_018919505.1 Citrobacter sp. S55_ASV_140 | reverse complement strand
CTATTGACCTACGCCTTCGTTTTGTTGCTCCGTCGAAGTATTATATCGCACATAACCATATAAAAAGTGTGGTAAATGGCGCGCCGATCGCAATATGCAACATGCGAATGGTGCAAAATAAAAAGCCAGGTCTTCGCAACGGAATAACTATAAAATGACTGGAGATAACTCTCTCATCAATTCGAGCGGCATCAATCGCCGCGATTTCATGAAGCTTTGTGCAGCACTGGCCGCCACCATGGGGCTCAGTAGCAAAGCCGCCGCAGAAATGGCCGAATCAGTTTCCCGCCCTCAGCGCCCACCGGTTATCTGGATTGGTGCTCAGGAGTGTACGGGTTGTACTGAATCGCTGCTTCGCGCGACACACCCTACAGTGGAAAACCTCGTCCTGGAGACAATCTCTCTGGAATACCACGAGGTACTCTCTGCCGCCTTCGGCCATCAGGTTGAAGAGAATAAACATAACGCTCTGGAGAAGTACAAAGGGCAATATGTTTTGGTTGTAGATGGTTCTATCCCACTGAAAGATAATGGTATTTACTGCATGGTTGCCGGTGAGCCGATCGTGGATCATATCCGCCGGGCCGCTGAAGGCGCAGCCGCTATCATTGCCATTGGCTCTTGCGCCGCGTGGGGTGGTGTTGCTGCCGCTGGCGTTAACCCAACGGGTGCAGTCGGCTTGCAGGAAGTTCTGCCAGGCAAAACCATCATCAACATTCCCGGCTGTCCGCCGAACCCGCATAACTTCCTGGCAACGGTCGCGCATATCATCACTTACGGTAAGCCGCCGAAGCTGGATACCAAAAACCGTCCAACATTCGCCTATGGCCGTTTGATTCACGAACATTGCGAGCGTCGCCCGCACTTCGATGCTGGCCGCTTTGCGAAAGAGTTTGGCGATGAAGGCCACCGTGAAGGCTGGTGTCTCTACCATCTGGGCTGTAAAGGACCCGAAACCTACGGCAACTGCTCAACGCTGCAATTCTGCGATGTTGGCGGCGTGTGGCCGGTGGCTATCGGCCACCCTTGCTACGGCTGTAACGAAGAAGGCGTTGGTTTCCATAAAGGTATTCACCAGCTTGCTCATGTGGAAAACCAAACCCCGCGCTCCGAGAAACCTGACGTCAACATGAAAGAAGGTGGCAATGTCTCTGCCGGCGCGATTGGGCTGCTTGGTGGCGTGGTAGGGCTGGTCGCCGGCGTCAGCGTGATGGCGGTTCGTGAACTGGGTCGTCAGCAGAAGAAAGATAACGCTGACTCACGGGGAGAATAACCGTGAACAGACGTAACTTTATTAAAGCAGCCTCCAGCGGGGCATTGCTGTTGGGCGCTGCGCCGTCCATCAGCCATGCGGCTGCAGAAAACCGTCCGCCGATCCCGGGTTCTCTTGGGATGCTCTATGACTCGACGCTATGTGTGGGCTGCCAGGCCTGTGTCACCAAGTGTCAGGACATCAACTTTCCGGCGCGTAACCCGGAAGGCGAGCAGACCTGGTCAAACAACGACAAGCTGTCGCCGTATACCAATAACATTATCCAGGTGTGGCGTAGCGGAACAGGCGTTAACAAAGACCAGGAAGAAAATGGCTACGCATACATTAAGAAACAGTGCATGCACTGTGTTGATCCGAACTGCGTCTCCGTTTGCCCGGTCTCCGCACTGAAGAAAGATCCGAAAACCGGCATCGTCCACTATGACAAAGATGTCTGCACAGGTTGCCGCTATTGCATGGTCGCCTGTCCGTACAACGTGCCTAAGTACGACTACAACAACCCGTTTGGCGCGCTTCACAAATGTGAACTGTGTAACCAGAAAGGTGTTGAGCGTCTGGATAAAGGCGGTTTACCGGGTTGTGTTGAAGTGTGTCCTGCCGGGGCGGTGATTTTTGGTACGCGTGAAGAGCTGATGGCTGAGGCGAAAAAACGTCTCGCGCTGAAGCCTGGCAGCGAATACCACTATCCGCGTCAGACGGTGAAAGCGGGCGATACCTATCTGCATACGGTACCGAAGTACTACCCACATCTGTACGGTGAGAAGGAAGGTGGTGGTACGCAGGTGATGGTGCTGACGGGTGTTCCTTACGAGGATTTGGATCTGCCAAAACTGGATGATCTTTCAACCGGTGCGCGTTCTGAACATGTTCAACATTCCCTGTATAAGGGCATGATATTACCCCTGGCTGCGCTGGCGGGCTTAACCGTGCTGGTTCGTCGTAACACGAAAAACGACCATCACGACGGAGGAGACGATCATGAGTCATGATCCTAAACCGCTGGGCGGAAAAATAATCAGCAAACCGGTCATTATTTTTGGGCCGTTAATCGTCCTGTGTATGCTCCTGATCGTGAAACGTCTGGTCTTCGGATTGGGTTCAGTCTCCGATCTGAACGGCGGTTTCCCATGGGGTGTATGGATCGCGTTTGACCTGTTGATTGGTACTGGCTTCGCGTGTGGCGGTTGGGCGCTGGCGTGGGCGGTGTATGTTTTCAACAGAGGGCAATACCATCCGTTGGTGCGTCCGGCGCTGCTGGCAAGCCTGTTTGGCTACTCGCTGGGTGGTCTGTCGATCACCATTGACGTCGGTCGTTACTGGAACCTGCCGTATTTCTACATTCCAGGTCACTTCAACGTGAACTCGGTATTGTTCGAAACGGCGGTCTGTATGACCATCTATATCGGCGTCATGGCGCTGGAATTTGCTCCGGCTCTGTTTGAACGTTTGGGGTGGAAAGTCTCTCTCAAGCGTTTGAATAAAGTGATGTTCTTTATTATCGCTCTCGGCGCGCTGCTGCCAACCATGCACCAGTCTTCAAT
>NZ_JAHLQZ010000318.1:0-2878 GCF_018919505.1 Citrobacter sp. S55_ASV_140 | reverse complement strand
GCGTGAAGATAACCCGAAAACCTTCCATGAAGCGGCGCATCTTAACGGCGACGTTGACATGTACGAAGTGGTGAAAGCGATCGTCGAAGAAGAGCAACGTCGTAAAGCTGAGGGCAAAGAGGATCTGATCCCCATGCGACCGGATCACGGTCATCAGATGCTTGACGATCTGAAAAAGAAAACCAACCCCGGTTACTCCGCGATTGGTCGCCTGAAAGGGCTGGCGGAAGTGCGTGGTGTTGAAATGGCTATCCAGCGCGCTTTCTTCAGCCGTTAAAGCAGATTTGCCGGTCACCTGTCTGGCCGGCTTTTTCCTTTTCTCTTCCGTTGGTATTCCAACGGCTTCTGGAGTTCACGATGACAACGACAATTGCCAGTAGCAACCTGCCGGTTGCGCGTCCGGCGTGGGACAGTTCTCGCCTGCAATCCCGTATTGTTCACCTGGGATGCGGTGCTTTTCACCGCGCGCATCAGGCGCTGTACACCCACCATCTCTTAGAAACCACCGACAGCGACTGGGGTATCTGTGAAGTTAACCTGATGCCGGGTAACGACTGCGTACTGATTGAAAATCTGCGCAAGCAGCAACTGCTGTATACCGTGGCGGAAAAGGGCGCGGACAACACCGTGCTGAAAGTGATTGGCTCGATGAAAGAAGCGCTGCACCCGGATCTTGACGATTGCGACGGTATTTTACAGGCCATGGCGCGCCCGCAGACGGCGATTGTCTCGCTGACGGTCACGGAAAAAGGGTACTGCACCGACGCTGCCAGCGGCCAGTTAGATCTCAATAACCCACTGATTAAGCACGATCTGGCGAACCCGACCGCGCCGAAATCGGCGATTGGGTACATCGTACAGGCGTTGCATCTGCGTCGCGAGCAGGGGCTGGCGGCCTTTACCGTGATGTCCTGCGATAACGTGCGTGAAAATGGTCATGTGGCGAAAGTCGCGGTGCTGGGCCTGGCGCAGGCGCGCGACCCGCAGTTAGCGGAGTGGATTGCAGCTAACGCCACCTTCCCATGCACCATGGTAGACCGCATTGTTCCGGCAGCGACGCCAGAAACGTTGCAGGAAATTGCCGACCAGTTGGGCGTTTACGATCCATGTGCTATCGCCTGTGAGCCGTTCCGTCAGTGGGTGATTGAAGACAACTTCGTCAACGGTCGCCCGGACTGGGATAAAGTCGGCGCGCAGTTCGTTGCCGATGTGGTGCCGTTTGAAATGATGAAATTGCGCATGCTTAACGGCAGTCACTCTTTCCTCGCGTATCTGGGCTATCTTGGCGGGTATGAAACTATCGCCGATACCATGACCAATCCCGCGTATCGCAAAGCGGCGTTTGCGCTGATGATGCAGGAACAGGCGCCGACGCTGGCGATGCCGGAAGGCACCGATCTCAACGCCTATGCGACGCTGCTGATCGAACGTTTTAGCAACCCGTCTCTGCGCCACCGCACCTGGCAAATTGCGATGGATGGCAGCCAGAAACTGCCGCAGCGCCTGCTGGATCCGGTGCGTCTGCACCTGCAAAACGGCAGCGACTGGCGTCACCTGGCGCTTGGCGTCGCGGGCTGGATGCGTTATACCCACGGCGTGGATGAGCAGGGGCAGGCCATTGATGTTGTTGACCCAATGCTGGCTGAATTCCAGCGTATTAACCAACAGTACCAGGGAGCTGAACGTGTGACGGCGCTGCTGGGGCTGAGCGGGATTTTTGGCCATGATTTAGCGGAAAACGCCGACTTTGTTGAGACGGTTATCGCCATGTATCAACAACTGTGCGAGCTGGGCGCGCGTGAGTGTGTTGCCGCGCTAAGCGCTGACGCTTAATTCCCCGAACTATGACGGGTCAATCAAAATACTGATTTGGTTGACCCGTTTTCTGTTTTTGACTTGCCGCAAATGCTATAGTTCGATACCTATTCACCGTATCTGATTACACGCTTCTGACGGACATAACACGATGAAATCGAACACTTCTCAACAAAGACCCTACCAGGAAGTGGGTGCCATGATCCGCGATCTGATTGTCCAGACGCCGTACCAGCCCGGTGAGCGTTTGCCGCCGGAGCGTGAAATTGCTGAGATGCTTAATGTCACTCGTACGGTGGTGCGCGAAGCATTAATCATGCTGGAAATTAAAGGACTGGTGGACGTGCGTCGCGGCGCCGGAATCTACGTGCTCGACAATGCGGATGCGCAGAGTATCGACAGTACGGATGTAAATCACTGCAACGATGCCGGTCCGTTTGAACTGCTGCAGGCGCGCCAGTTGCTGGAAAGCAACATCGCTGAATTTGCCGCGCTGCAGGCCACTCGCGAAGACATCGTCAAAATGCGTCAGGCGTTGCAACTGGAAGAGCGTGAGCTGGCCTCCAGCGAAGCGAATGGATCAGAAAGCGGTGATATGCAGTTTCATCTGGCGATTGCGGAAGCCACGCATAACAGCATGCTGGTGGAGTTATTTCGCCAGTCATGGCAGTGGCGTGAGAACAACCCGATGTGGATCCAGCTTCATAGCCACCTCGATGATACTCATTACCGTAAAGAGTGGATGGTCGACCACAAGCAGATCCTGGCGGCGTTAATTAAAAAGGACGCCCGCGCGGCCAAGCTGGCAATGTGGCAGCATCTGGAAAACGTCAAACAACGGCTGCTGGAATTTTCAAATGTCGATGATATCGACTTTGATGGCTATCTGTTCGAGTCCTGGCCGCTGGATAAAGTTAACGCCTGATTTTGCTTCTTCAGCCACACGGACAGCTTCGGTCCGTGTGGTACTTTCCCTCGTGATTATTCCCCTTTTATCGTGCTGAATTGGACATAAAAAATTTTGTCTGGCGCCTCAGCCGGGATTTTTTCGCCGTCTTTACAC
>NZ_JAHLQZ010000317.1:0-2912 GCF_018919505.1 Citrobacter sp. S55_ASV_140 | reverse complement strand
ATTCTGGATAATGCCGCCGAGCTGGGTTTGGGTAAATTGCCCGGTCGCGTTGTTAAGGATCAGCCCCTCTTTTCCCACGTTGTAGTCGTTATATTTATTGTGTGAAATCCCGGACTGGTTCGGTGTGGCAATATTCACCACCGGAACACCATTGGCGGCTTTATCCATCTGCGTATTGCCTTCAGGCGTGATGACGGCAGCCATCGCCGGGAGCAGTGGTTGGGTAGCCAGCAGAAAACTCAACATGCCGCTTAGCAAACGCTGGGAAAAACGAACCTGATCCTTTTTCATCACCCTTGTTCCTTAAAATGCCACCGCAACGCGGTAATACACATTGAGATGATCCGGGGCTAGCCAGTCCGGATAGTTAACTGGCGTTCCTACGGTAAACTGAGAGGAGAACCAGCGCCCTGAGCTGGTTAATCCCAGCGCAGCCCCCCACAACGTGCCGGAGGCATACCTGTCAGCGCTATCCTGTTTCAGCCAGCCGCCGTCGAATGCCGCCATCGCGCCAATCTGTCCGAATACCGGCAACGTAAACAGCGAATAATTCACTTCGTTGCGCCAGTAGCCGCCGTTATCTCCAGAAATGTATTGTTCTTTAAAACCGCGAACTGAGGTTTCTCCGCCCAGCGTCAGGCGTTCACTGCCGTAGAGTCGGTCCACAGACCATTGAAAATAGACGCTGCTGAGCCACCACAGTCTTTCTGCCAACGGGCGCTGAAAACTGCCATTGACGCTCCATTTGCGAAATTCCGCCCTTGGCACATCCCCCTGTTTATTGTTGTCATCCTCTGCGCCAAACCACGGCACGCCCTGGGTGAATGAAGGGTTAAACGTCGCAACGCCAGAAGCAATTTTTTGCGTATGGTTGATACCCAGCGAAACACTGGAAAGCTTGCGGCTACTGGTTTCCAGCAGGACATCATTCAATCTGTTACGGTTAATTCGATGCGTGAGACCCAGCGATGCAGCGGTCTTGACATCTCCATTGCGAAACAAAACCCAGGATCCGTTCAACCGATGGGTTTCGCTATCACCAGTGGAACGCCAGGCATAACCATTGTTATCAATAGTGCTGAGGTAGTTACTCCAGCTGTAGCTGTAATCAAGCAGTCCGTAGCCATAAGGAATACTCACGCCAGTAGCGAAGTTCTGCGCATCTTTGCTACTGGAAAAATCGCTGCTGCGTCCACCGCTGATAAACCATTTATCTGCCAGGCCGAGCATATTATTGAAAAATAATGCGCCACTGAGTTGCCCGGTTCCGGTGCTCTTTTGCCCGCTGTTATCAAAACTTACTGAACCATTGAGTGGAAATTCTGGCGTGGCGGTGAGGTTAACTATTGAGAACCCCTGCTGACTGCCCGGCAAAATTTCAATTTCCACCGGCGTCTGGCGAACCCGATTCAACTGCTCCATCCCTTGTTCAATGTCACGCAGATTGAGAATTTTTCCTTCCATTCCGGGAAAGGTCATCAGCAGAGTGCGCGATGGGACGCCTTCCAGACGTATTTGCTGCAATTTCCCCTCAAGCACCGCGATATGCAGCACCCCGGAGGAGAGATCCTGTTCGGTTAAAAAGGCGCGACTGGTGATATAGCCTCGGCTGATATACCAGTCGGAAATCGCATTTGTCAGTTCCGTCAGACGGGGAATATCCAGGCATTGATTCACCCACGGCGCGATAAGCTTTGCCGAGGCAGCGGCGGACAACTTCGTTGCGCCGTCAATATCAATGCGCGAAATCATAAAACACGGCCCTTCAGCCCGGGCTGGTGTTTTCGGCGTTACGGTTACAGGCAACGTAACGCTACGCTCCAGCTCTTCACGCTGGCGCTGGTTTTCATTAAGTAACTGCTGCTGTTGCTGCTGAATGGTATTACGATCCGCAGGAGAGAGTGGTGCGGCAGAAACAGTTGTGAAGGGCAAAATTAACATCCCAATCAGTAATGCCAACTTTCTTTCATCCCTGAACTTCACCCCACCCTCCAAAAAAGTACGAAAGCGAACTTGACTGCAAAGCACAGCCGACCATTTTAAAAAAGCACAAAATGTAAACAAAAGTAAAGACACTAAGTGCTGTTTCGCTTCATTCCTATTGCATTTTAGGATTTCTTATATTTTTAAATTAAATTATTCTTACTCTTTTGGCCCAATCCCATCGCTAGTCGCCCATTTGCCCACATTCAACTTATGCACAACACTCTACGATGACACCACTGACCCAACACGTGGAGCAAACACCATGAACATCACGCAAATCCGCAACGCCACGCAGTACATCACCTTTGGCGGCAAGACTTTTCTAATCGATCCAATGCTGGCGGCAAAAAGTGCTTATCCGGGCTTTGCCGGAACGGCACGTGCGGAGATCCGCAACCCAACCGTCGATCTGCCCGTCGATATCGACACCCTGCTCAACGTTGACGCGCTGATCGTGACCCACCTGCATGAAGATCACTGGGATGAGGTTGCAGCACGCGTCGTGCCGAAAGACAAACCGATTTACGTGCAAAATGAGCAAGATGCGCAGGTACTGCGAGATCAGGGTTTCACACACCTGATCGTACTGACGCACAACACCACGCTGGGCGACATCATCCTGCGTAAAACCGGCGGCCAGCATGGCTCAGATCGCGCTTACGCCATCCCGCAAATGGCGGAACGTTTAGGCGATGCCTGCGGGGTAATCTTTCAGCATCCGGCGGAAAAAACGCTGTATCTGGTTGGAGACACTATCTGGCGTGACGAAGTGGAAGCCAACATGCTGACTTTCCAACCGGACGTGGTGATTTTGAACGCCGGTTTTGCCCACGTTATCGGTTTTGGCCCAATTATTATGGGCGCAGAAGATGTACTAAAAACCCACTTCACCCTTCCCAACGCACAAATTGTGGCCACGCATATGG
>NZ_JAHLQZ010000316.1:0-2944 GCF_018919505.1 Citrobacter sp. S55_ASV_140 | reverse complement strand
ATGATATACAGCGCGAAGAGCGCACTGAAAAGTGGTAACAATTGCCTGAAACGCATAATCCCTCACGGTGGAAATAAAAAGGTGCAACATAGTAAACGTCAAAACTATCGTGCTGGCGAGATTTATAATTGCATGCCATTGTTAAATATTTGTTGACCAGAAAGGCCAGTTTCCGCATGGCGTGTTTTACTTCATACTTAATACGGCAAAAAAATAATATTGAGGGTTAACATTTTGGCAGGAAGTAGCTTACTGACCTTACTCGATGATATCGCTACCTTACTCGACGATATCTCGGTCATGGGAAAACTGGCCGCGAAAAAAACCGCGGGTGTCTTGGGAGATGACTTATCGCTCAATGCGCAACAGGTGTCGGGCGTGCGGGCGAACCGCGAACTCCCGGTGGTCTGGAGCGTGGCTAAAGGGTCGTTTGTTAACAAAGTTATTCTTGTACCGCTGGCGCTATTGATTAGCGCCTTTATACCCTGGGCGATCACCCCCTTATTAATGGTAGGCGGGGCGTTTCTCTGTTTTGAAGGGGTGGAAAAAGTGCTTCACACCCTGGAAGCGCGTAAACACAAAGAGACCCCGGAAGAGCGCCAGCAGCGTCTGGCATCTCTGGCGGCGCAGGACCCACTGACCTTTGAGAAAGATAAAATCAAAGGTGCGATACGTACCGATTTCATTTTATCCGCTGAGATTGTCGCCATCACCCTCGGTATTGTGGCGGATGCGCCGTTGTTGAATCAGGTGCTGGTGTTATCAGGTATCGCCTTAGTGGTGACCGTGGGCGTGTATGGCCTGGTAGGGATTATCGTTAAGCTGGATGATATCGGCTACTGGCTGGCAGAAAAGCGCAGCCTGCTTGCCCAATCGCTGGGGAAAGGACTACTGGTTGTTGCCCCCTGGCTGATGAAAACACTTTCAGTGGTGGGCACGCTGGCGATGTTTTTAGTAGGGGGTGGGATTGTTGTACATGGAATATCACCGCTGCATCATGCGATAGAACATTTTGCCCAGCAGCAAAGCGCATTGATTGGGCTTATGCTTCCGACCCTGCTTAATCTGGTGCTCGGCTTTATCATTGGTGGAATAGTCGTTCTGCTGGTGAAAACCGTTGCCAGACTGCGCGGAGTTTCGCACTAATTGTCGCCGGATTAATTACGCAAAAAGCCTTTTTGTCGTCTAAGGTGTAAAGGTTTCTCTTGATACAGGAGGCAGGTATGGTCTTTTCTGTCAGTGAGGAAGTCACTTCGAAAGAGGGTGGCCCACGCATGATCGTTACCGGGTATGCCAGCGGAATGGTGGAGTGTCGCTGGTACGACGGCTTTGGCGTTAAACGGGAAGCATTCCGTGAAGATGAACTGGTGCCCGGCGAGCAAAGATCGCTCTGCCAGGACACCTGATATTGGGCCTGGCCGTAACCCGGCGAACTCTCAACCATTAGTTATATTTATCATTTTGGTGAGAATTATTTTCTTGTCAGGCAAAAAAATTGCAGATAAGGTTTGTTTTACATCAGATTTCCTGGTGTAACGAATTTTCAAGTGCTTCTTGCATAAGCAAGTTTGATCCCGGCCCGATGAGGGCCGGGATTTTTTTCACCCTCAGTCAGCGATTGATTTCCGACACGCTAAAATCATGGATATCAAGCTCGAACGCATCGGCCAGTTCATGCCATGTATGGTAATCACGCCCGTCGATGCTGACGCGTTCAGGATCGTCCTGACTGCGATGAATTTCACTCTCGCAGATTTCGTTGATTGCCTTCAGCAGCGCGTCTACATCGACGCTGACTTCGCGTTTGGCCGTATCGCTGTACTCTTTCGCGGTTTTCATCCTCATACCTCTCAACCGTTAAGGATACCGGGGGAGCGCATCAAAACCTCAGATGCGCACCACTTAAGTATAGACCGTCGAGAAAACCCGCAATCGCATGCGCCGGACGCTGCCACAAAAAGGAATTTGTTCTACACTGGCACAAAGCCACAGGAGGAAAACGATGAAGGTGAATGATCGGGTCACAGTCAAAACGGACGGCGGTCCACGTCGGCCGGGCGTGGTACTGGCAATCGAAGAGTTTAGTGAAGGCACCATGTACCTGGTTTCGCTGGAAGACTACCCGCTCGGTATCTGGTTCTTTAATGAATCAGGTCATCAGGACGGTATCTTTGTGGAAAAAATAGAGTGAGGTAAGTTCTTCTGCATGATTCTGACTGGTGGTTCCGCCACCAGTCAGAACGTTTTAACGCATATTCACAAAGATACCATTGGTGACGTTATCCGTGAGTCGAACCACGTGATAGATAACTTGCTTATTATGCGTCTTAATCTTTCGTTTTATATTTCCCTTATGGGATGAGACGGTCTTGGCCTTGATATTCATTTGATCTGATATCTGTATTGTTCCCTGTCCCTCCATCCACATGCGTAGCATGCTGGATTCGGTACGGCTTAATGACAATGTCGGCAGATTAACATCGATAGCAATATTGACTTCCTTTTTCAGAATATCGCCAAGAAGTTCATCCAGTGAATCAGGCTTAATTGATTTAGAACTGATCAATAAATTTTTTCTGACTAAAAGATACTCATCAAAATGCACATTGGCAATTGCCATAAATACAATAAATAATGTACTGGGATGCTGATTAATGATTTGCTTGATTTGCTGACTGTCAGCAGGATCGTGGATAAAACAGTCCTCATTAATAAACACCACAGCGGGTTGCAGAGAAACACAGGCGAGACTGAGTTCACCAACGCTGGAAATATTGTTGATTTCCCTTTTTTTCACCCCCCGACTGACCAGATATCCGGTCAACCCTAGCCGGGTGTAACTGCATAAATCCATAATAATCGTTGACATGGCATACCCTCACTCAATGCGTAACGATAATTCCCCTTACCTGATTATTGCATCACAACTAAACGGAATAATAAC
>NZ_JAHLQZ010000315.1:0-2956 GCF_018919505.1 Citrobacter sp. S55_ASV_140 | reverse complement strand
GAGTCGGGGTGTCATATTCAACGTGAGAAGTGTTGATGGTGATACCACGAGCTTTTTCTTCCGGCGCGTTATCGATCTGGTCGAATGCACGAGCAGCACCGCCGTAGGTTTTAGCCAGTACGGTGGTGATTGCAGCGGTCAGGGTAGTTTTACCGTGGTCAACGTGGCCGATGGTGCCGACGTTAACGTGCGGTTTTGTACGTTCAAATTTTTCTTTAGACACGGCTATATTCCTTACTATAGTGCTCTCCCCTATGGAGAGAGCACGGGACTTAGGTTTTAATCCTGTGGCTTATTTACCACGGGCTTCAATAACGGCCTGAGCAACGTTGTTCGGCGCATCGTCGTACTTCAGGAACTCCATGGAGTAAGAAGCACGGCCTTTGGTCAGAGAACGCAGCTGGGTTGCATATCCGAACATTTCAGACAGCGGAACTTCAGCATGGATAACAACGCCAGTGACGTTGGATTCCTGACCACGAAGCATACCACGACGGCGGCTCAAGTCACCGATAACGTCACCGGTGTTCTCTTCCGGAGTCTCTACTTCAACCTTCATGATAGGCTCAAGCAGAACTGGTTTCGCTTTCTTAAAGCCATCTTTGAAGGCGATAGAAGCGGCCAGTTTAAACGCCAGCTCAGAGGAGTCAACGTCATGGTAAGAACCGAAGTGCAGACGCACGCCCAGATCAACAACCGGGTAACCAGCCAGCGGGCCAGATTTCAGCTGTTCCTGGATGCCTTTATCAACGGCCGGGATGTATTCGCCAGGAATTACACCACCTTTGATGTCGTTGATGAACTCGTAGCCTTTCGGGTTTGAACCCGGCTCCAGCGGGTACATGTCGATAACAACATGACCGTACTGACCGCGACCACCAGACTGCTTAGCGTGTTTACCTTCGATATCGGTAACTTTCGCGCGAATCGCTTCGCGGTAAGCAACCTGAGGTTTACCGACGTTCGCTTCAACGTTGAATTCACGCTTCATACGGTCAACGATGATGTCGAGGTGCAGCTCACCCATACCAGCGATAATAGTCTGGTTAGATTCTTCGTCAGTCCATACGCGGAAAGACGGGTCTTCTTTAGCCAGACGGCCCAGAGCCAGACCCATTTTTTCCTGGTCAGCTTTGGTTTTCGGTTCTACCGCGATGGAGATTACCGGCTCAGGGAATTCCATACGTTCCAGAATGATCGGGTGATCCGGGTCACACAGAGTGTCACCAGTGGTCACGTCTTTCAGACCGATTGCAGCAGCGATATCGCCCGCGCGAACTTCTTTGATCTCTTCACGTTTGTTGGCGTGCATCTGAACGATACGGCCAAAACGCTCACGTGCAGTTTTCACGGAGTTCAGGATGGTGTCACCGGAGTTAACCACACCAGAGTACACACGGAAGAAGGTCAGGTTACCCACGAACGGGTCGGTAGCGATTTTGAATGCCAGAGCAGCAAACGGCTCATCATCGCTAGCGTGACGCTCAGCCGGAGTATCTTTACCGTCGTCCAGAATACCGTTGATCGCAGGTACGTCGACTGGGGATGGCAGGTAATCAATTACCGCATCCAGCATCGCCTGAACACCTTTGTTCTTAAACGCAGAACCACAGGTTACCAGGATGATTTCGTTGTTCAGAACGCGCTGACGCAGAGCTTTTTTGATCTCTTCTTCAGTCAGTTCTTCACCACCCAGGTATTTCTCCATCAGCTCTTCTGAAGCTTCCGCTGCGGACTCGATCAGGTTCTGGTGCCATTCGTCAGCCAGTTCCTGCATGTCAGCCGGGATATCTTCATAAGTGAAGGTTACGCCTGCATCTTCTTCGTTCCAGTTGATGGCTTTCATTTTCACCAGGTCAACAACACCGGTGAACGCTTCTTCAGCGCCAATCGCCAGCTGCAGCGGAACAGGGTTCGCGCCCAGACGGGTTTTGATCTGACCAACAACTTTCAGGAAGTTCGCACCCATACGGTCCATTTTGTTAACGAACGCAATGCGCGGAACTTTATATTTGTTTGCCTGACGCCATACGGTTTCAGACTGAGGCTGAACACCACCAACTGCGCAGTAAACCATTACTGCACCATCAAGCACACGCATGGAACGTTCTACTTCGATAGTGAAGTCAACGTGCCCCGGGGTGTCGATGATGTTTACGCGATGCGGTTCATACTGCTTAGCCATACCAGACCAGAATGCAGTAGTCGCTGCGGAGGTGATAGTAATACCACGCTCCTGCTCCTGCTCCATCCAGTCCATGGTGGCTGCGCCGTCATGAACTTCACCGATTTTATGGTTTACACCGGTGTAGAACAGAATACGTTCGGTAGTAGTGGTTTTACCGGCGTCGATGTGCGCACTGATACCGATGTTACGGTAGCGCGCGATGGGTGTTGTACGAGCCATTTGATTCCTCGTTTATCTTTTAGGCGTTCAATTTAAGTAGCCCAAAGCGGGCTGCTTACTGGAAGCGCCCGCCTGGTGACTAAAACTCCGAAGGGATTACCAACGGTAGTGTGCGAACGCCTTGTTGGCTTCTGCCATACGGTGAACGTCTTCACGTTTCTTAACTGCAGTACCTTTGTTTTCTGCAGCATCAGAAAGTTCGTTCGCCAGGCGCAGAGCCATGGATTTATCACCGCGTTTACGAGCAGCTTCAACGATCCAACGCATTGCCAGGGCATTACGACGGACCGGACGGACTTCAACTGGTACCTGATAAGTAGAACCACCAACGCGGCGAGACTTAACTTCGACAGTCGGGCGCACGTTTTCGAGAGCTACTTCGAAAGCTTCCAGTTCGTTTTTACCAGAACGCTGAGCCAGGGTCTCCAGCGCGCTGTATACGATAGTTTCGGCTGTAGATTTTTTACCATCTACCATCAGGATATTTACAAATTTAGCCAGCAGTTCTGATCCGAACTTCGGATCCGGCAGAATTTTACGCTGACCAAT
>NZ_JAHLQZ010000314.1:0-2972 GCF_018919505.1 Citrobacter sp. S55_ASV_140 | reverse complement strand
AGTCAGAATCATCCAGCAGCTAAAAATATGGCCCTTTCTCGTTGCTATATTCCGATGAGTGTCACGGTTATTATATAGCGTAGAAAGAGAATTGTTTCGTTTGTTAAACCAAATACATCCTTATTTTCACTTGGTTACACTAAGCGAAACTGCAAGGAAGGCAGATAACAAATGGAGTGGTTTGATTCTGAATGCACAGCATTAACCCGGTATGACCCGCGAGTAAGTGAAAAACTATGATAAATGCAAATCGTCCGATAATTAACCTCGACCTCGATCTGCTGAGAACCTTCGTTGCTGTTGCCGACCTGAATACCTTCGCGGCTGCGGCAGCTGCGGTATGTCGCACTCAGTCTGCGGTGAGTCAGCAAATGCAGCGTCTTGAGCAACTCGTGGGGAAAGAGTTGTTCGCGCGTCATGGACGCAACAAACTGCTGACCGAACATGGTATACAGCTGTTGGGTTACGCCAGAAAAATATTGCGTTTTAATGATGAGGCATGCTCATCATTAATGTTTAACAATCTTCAGGGAGTGTTAACTATTGGCGCTTCTGATGAATCCGCCGATACGATACTGCCTTTCCTGCTCAACCGTATAAGCTCGGTTTATCCGAAGCTTGCATTGGATGTAAGGGTCAAGCGCAACGCCTATATGGTGGATATGCTGAAGTCGCAAGAAGTGGATTTGGTGGTAACGACTAACCGTCCGGGCGATTTTGAATGCCTGAATCTGCGCACTTCGCCGACGCACTGGTATTGTGCGGCCGAATATATCCTGCAAAAAGGTGAGCCGGTCCCGTTGGTACTGTTGGACGATCCGAGCCCGTTCCGCGATATGGTGTTGGCAACGCTGAATGCTGCGCAGATCCCGTGGCGCTTAGCGTATGTTGCTTCAACATTGCCTGCGGTTCGTGCTGCGGTCAAAGCCGGTCTGGGCGTTACTGCGCGTCCCGTTGAAATGATGAGCCCTGATTTACGCGTACTGGGCGCGGCGGACGGATTACCGCCATTGCCTGATACCGAGTATCTGTTGTGCTGCGATCCGGCTACGCAAAATGATTTAGCTCAGGTGATCTTTAACTCGATGCAGACATATCAAAACCCTTGGCAATACAATCAGTTTACCCCCGAAGGGGGAGATGATTCGCTCCTTATTGAAGGCGACTTCGAGTAACGCGTCACAAAAAACGTTTTAAAATGTAAGTGTAAAAAAAGAGCCGCTAATGATGAAAAAACATCCAGCGGCTCTTTTTTTATGCAAATAACATTGGTTTATGTCATTTGCTATACTAAAACTTAACAAAATCAGCGGGTAAAAAAACAGCCAGCAAATAGGGTGAAAAATAATCAGCAGAAGTGTTAATTGTTTCCATGTTAAAAAACTAGAGAAATTGTTGCTGTTTTTTATGGTGAATTAACAAAAGCGTGTCACAGATCAAGAAAATACTCCCATTTAGGGGGAGGCATTACTGTGAATTCCTGTCAAAATAGACGAGTATTATCTTTTTTACTTCACTACGGACACGATTCAACAACATTAAAAAAGACCGATGATGCAACCGAAATGGGTGTAAACAGCACTTTATGTTAATGAGGTTGGAGTAGTGTAAAATAATGTGAGGAAACTTTTGTTAAAGTTGACAAAAGGTTATAGAAAGGAGTAAAAAACCCCATCAATTGGCTGTATAAAATGGTTTTCTACAGTGATTGTAAGGTTTTTTTTATTCCTCCCCATGAATCGATGTGGCGTTCATCTGCCGAAAAGAGCAGAGAATTTGGCGCTACTTTTGATGAGTAAGCAATGAGTATGTCAACATCCACTGAAATCATCGCTCATCACTGGGCATTCGCTATCTTTCTTATTGTCGCCATTGGCCTGTGCTGCCTGATGCTTGTCGGCGGCTGGTTTTTAGGTGGTCGCGCGCGCGCGAGATCTAAAAACGTGCCGTTTGAATCAGGTATCGACTCGGTCGGAACCGCCCGCTTGCGCCTGTCTGCCAAGTTTTATCTGGTAGCCATGTTCTTCGTTATCTTCGACGTTGAAGCGCTGTATCTGTTCGCATGGTCAACATCTATCCGTGAAAGCGGTTGGATTGGCTTTGTGGAAGCTGCAATTTTTATTTTTGTGTTACTGGCTGGTCTGGTTTATCTGGTGCGTATTGGCGCGCTGGACTGGACGCCCGCGCGTTCACGCCGCGAGCGTATGAACCCGGAAACGAACAGTATCGCTAATCGTCAACGCTAACCGCGAGGCATTAAGATGGATTATACGCTCACCCGCATAGATCCTAACGGTGAGAACGACCGTTACCCCCTGCAAAAACAGGAGATCGTAACCGACCCCCTGGAGCAAGAAGTTAATAAAAACGTGTTCATGGGCAAGCTCCATGACATGGTTAACTGGGGCCGTAAAAACTCAATTTGGCCATATAACTTTGGCCTTTCCTGCTGCTACGTTGAGATGGTGACCTCGTTTACCGCTGTGCACGATGTGGCCCGTTTTGGTGCGGAAGTACTGCGTGCATCGCCGCGTCAGGCTGACCTGATGGTCGTGGCTGGAACCTGCTTTACCAAAATGGCACCGGTTATTCAGCGCCTCTACGATCAGATGCTGGAACCAAAATGGGTTATTTCCATGGGCGCATGCGCCAACTCCGGCGGTATGTACGACATCTATTCTGTGGTGCAGGGCGTTGATAAATTTATTCCGGTCGATGTGTACATCCCGGGATGCCCGCCGCGTCCAGAAGCGTATATGCAGGCTCTGATGCTGCTGCAGGATTCCATTGGCAAAGAACGCCGTCCGCTCTCCTGGGTGGTTGGGGATCAGGGCGTTTATCGCGCCAATATGCAGTCAGAACGCGAGCGTAAACGCGGTGAACGTATTGCTGTAACGAATCTTCGTACACCAGACGAGATTTAATTTGCGCCTGTCGGCAGCCGCACTTCCTTCGCTTATCACTACATAAAT